>CACWKJ010000072.1 GCA_902761395.1 uncultured Elusimicrobium sp.
AAAATATATTGAAGAACCTCACCATATAGAGTTTCAAATATTGGGAGATGCCAAAGGTAAAGTTGTATATCTTCCGGAAAGAGATTGTTCTATTCAAAGAAGACATCAGAAATTAGTTGAAGAAAGCCCTTCACCTTTTATCTCCGAATCTTTAAGAAAGAAAATGGGGAAAGCTGCTCAAAGTGCAGCTGAAGCCGTAGGTTATATAACTGTAGGAACTGTAGAATTTCTTGTAGATAAACATATGGATTTTTATTTTATGGAAATGAATACAAGAATACAGGTGGAACATCCTGTAACCGAAGTAGTTACGGGTATAGATTTGGTAAAAGAACAAATAAGACTTGCTGCAGGTGAAAGGCTTTCGTTTGATTCAAATGCAATAAAAATAAAAAATCATGCAATTGAGTGCAGAATAAATGCCGAAGATCCGGATAAAGATTTTATTCCTTCACCGGGAAAAATCGGCAAACTTTATTTACCCGGCGGACCGGGAATAAGAGTAGATACTCATGTATATTCCGGTTATACAATACCGCCTTTTTATGACAGTCTTATTGCAAAAATTATAGCTTATGCTCCTACAAGAGAAGAGACTATATCTAAAATGTCCAGAGCATTAAAAGAAGTTACTATAGAGGGAATAAAAAATACAGCTCCGTTACATGCAAAAATTATGGCTAACGAATATTTCCATGAAGGAAACATTTGCACGGACTTTTTGCCTAAATATGTTTTCAATAAATAGAATCTTGGAGGATAACAGTGAAAGACACAATAGTATCTTTAATTCAAGAAAGTATTGATGCAAAGAAAAAAATGTTGGACGAAGGTCAGTTGGTATATATACAATCCATAGCAAACAAGATAAACGAAGCTTATCAACATGGTAAAAAAACAATAATTTTCGGTAACGGCGGTTCTGCTTGCGACGCATTACATTTTGCAGCTGAACTTGTTTGCAGATTCGAAAAAAACAGAAAAGCACTTCCATCAATTGCATTAACCGAAAACGTTTCTTCACTTACAGCAATAGGTAACGATTTCGGATATGAATATGTGTTTTCAAGACAAGTAGAAGCTTTCGCAAATAAAGGTGATATCATTATTGCCATAACAACTTCCGGAAATTCCGAAAACGTTATAAAAGCTGTTGAAAAAGCTAAAGAAATGGGACTTTTTGTTATAGGCCTTACCGGTGAAGACGGCGGACAATTGAAACTTTTGTCGGATATGTGTTATAGAGCTCCTTCAAAAGTTACGGGAAGAATTCAAGAGTGCCACATATTAGTTTTACATATACTTGCAAAATTGGTAGAGGAAAAAATCTTTGCAGAATAAAAAAATCTGTTCCAGAAAAAAAATAATAGAAATCGTTAAACAACTAAAGAAAGAAAACAAAAAAATTGTTTTCACTAACGGTTGTTTTGATTTATTGCATATCGGTCATGTAAGTTTATTCCAAAAAGCAAAAACTTTGGGTGACGTTTTGATAGTTGCAATAAATTCCGATAAATCTTTAGCCGGACTTAAAGGGCCTAAAAGGCCGTTGGTTCCGCAAACCGACAGGACAAAATTGTTGGCAGCATTAAGTTGCATAGATTATGTTGTAGTGTTCGGTGAACAAACTCCTTATGAATTGTTAAGCAAGCTAAAACCGGATATTCTTGTTAAAGGCGGCGATTATAAGATACAAGATATCATCGGCAGAGAATTTGTAAAAAAAGTTTACAGATACCCTTTGATTGAAGGAAAATCAACGACAAACTTAATAAAACTTATCGTAAAACGTTACGGTAACCAAAAATAAAAACGTGAAAGTGGAAAAGAGATTTATAAGAATTTTAGATACTAACTTAAACAGATGTAAAGAGGGACTGCGGGTAGTTGAAGATACCTGCAGATTTGTTTTATGTGACGAAAATTTATATAAAAAAATAAGAAAAGTAAGACACTTATCATCAAAATATTTAACCGATCAATATGAACAAATGCTTTCTGCAAGAGACAGCATAAAAGATTCCGGAAGAAAAGCCAAAGAACAATCAAGGCAAAATCTAAAAAACATAGTAATAGCAAATTTTAAAAGGGCCGAAGAATCTTTAAGAGTGTTGGAAGAATATTCAAAAATTATAAATTTTGATATAGCTTTAAAATATAAAGCGTTACGGTACGAAATTTATACTATAGAAAAAAAGATGTTCTTGAAATATAAGAACATCTTTTAATATAAATTATACGTTGTAAATTATAAACTGCTGTTTTTATCTTATCACTCCGACTTTAAAAACTTTTTTCTTAGATGCATTTTTAACTAATATAAGATAAACTCCCGGAGCAACTTCATCTCCGGAATCATTTTTACAATCCCACTTTATAAATCTAAAGCCATCATCTGTAGATTCGGTATCATCTACAGAAAAAGATTTTACCAATTTGGAAGTAGCAGTAAATATTTCAACACTAAAATCTTCTGCCGTTGTAGGAAGGCCTGTTATTTTAATATATCCGTCTCTTGCCGGATTAGGATAGCATCTAACATTAGATAAATCATCAATTATAATAATATCTTTTCCACAAACAAAAGACATGTTGGAAGAGCTTGATGATATTTCAGATATTGTTATACCGGATAACAAACCTTTATAACTTGTACTATTCGGACTTGTGGTGCACGAATCGTTAAAATAAGATACTGTATCTTTTCTAAAATAATCCGAATCTGAACCATGTTGCCCTCTTCCCATCAAAGGAAAACGTTCCCAATTAGATGTTCTTGAACCGGCTTCTTCTAATTGAACCAAATAATTAGGATTGAAAACTGTTCTATAATTACCATCTTGTCTTTCATCCACATGATAAATTAATATTCCCTTTCTGCTTCCGGGTAATCCTTTATCGAAATCTACTGATTGTCTGTTTTCCATTAAAAAATATTCTCTGCTATCAAAATTCGAAGGAGCAAACTTATAAAAAGCATTCTCATCCGTTGCGGATTCTCCAATACTATTTATACCCTCAACGGCGGTTTGAAATTCTCCCATCCATCCTAATTTACTTCTTACCCAGGCACACGGATATCCGGGTCTTTTACCATCCTCTCCATTCCATTCTCCTGCCGCCATGAGACAAAAATCTCCAAGACCGCTTGATACATAAGTAATATCATATAAATCCGGTATTCCATAAAAATGTACCGATTCGTGACAAATAACTCCTATTCTTATTAGCCCTTCATCTCCGTTAAATCCTCTACCTGCCGGAGCGGTACAATATTTTGAAAAAGTAATATCATCTATTTTAGTTTTTGCCATAGGCGACTGATGAGACCATATAAAATTAAGGTTACCGCTTTCAGCCCCACCGCCGGCATGAATAACAAAAAATAAATCCGGTTCTGTTTTTCCGGGCCACAATGCATTAAAATCGTATCCTTGATTATCTAATTTTTTTAATGAAGCTATTATTGCCTCTTGAAGTTTTTCAACGGCAGCATCCTCTCCTCCCGCTTGATTCCAGGCAAAATCGAGATAACTTTGATCTAAAGTTATTATAGGTGAAACTACAGAATTGTACGTGAGTTTTCCATAAGAAACTTTATCGAAATAATCTTTTACCGAACCTACCGCACCATCACTGCTATAACCTTTTTTATTAAGCAACTGATCAAAGGTCGTACGTATTTGCTCATTACTTAAAGATTTAAAAGGAGGATTATCTTTAAATTTTAAATCTTCAAATTCTATTAACAATACAAAGTTTGTTTTTTTCCCGATAAACTTGGTAAATTCATCATCACTTATATATTGAGGATTGGACGAATTTATTTGATTTTTGGATAAAGATTGTGTTCTTTGCAAATTACTACGTTGTACCCTTTTTTGAGTAGATTTAAAAATTTTATTTTCATCTTTTAAAGATTTTTTTATGTTCAAATCTGTAGGTCTTACTTTTCCTACGAGATTTTTTGAAGGCTCTAATTCACCGAAATCATTTTGTTGAGCATATGACCAAGCTTTCGTTTGAGTATCTTGTATAACAGTATATCCGTCTGTATCTTCGAACCAATTATAAAATTCATCTCCGTATAAATATAAATTTACAGGCGTTCCGTCAGGTTGTTTCATTTGCCTTATGTTAGGGTTAGCCATAACGCCAAAAGACAAATCACACAAAACTAAATTAAAAAAAATAAACGCTAATATAAATGTTTTTTTCATAATATTAAAAATTTAACCTCACAGTAAACATATGCACATTACCTAAGTCTCCCTTTGGTAACCACGCATAATCAACAATAAAATTTGTTAAATCAAGACCTAAACCGAGCGTTAAATTTGTGAAAAAAGAATTATTCGTTCCGTTATAATCTTTACTAGGTATTAGATAACCAAATCTCATTGCAAGCTTATCTACTTTTTTTTCAAGAGCAATTTTAAATTCGCATAAATCTTCATTATAATAATCATCGGCCTGAATAACCCACGTTGTCGTTTCATTAACAGTTGCCGTTAATCCGCAATAAAGACTTGTAGGCATACTGTATCCTTTAACATCCGAACCGAAATTTTGTATACCTGCCGTAAAAAACACAGTATTTGAAACAAAACATAAACCGTTTAAACCAACTAAAAAATTTGAATACGAAACATCATCTATATTTTGCTCTACATATTTCACCGATAATCCTGCCGAAAAAGCAGAACCTATTCTTGTTCCGTAAGACAAGTTAAAAACTTTATCATTAGCTTTAAATGTACCACCCGTCTTATAACTTTCACCACTTTCTTTTATCCTATCCATATCTCCGGAATCAAAATAGCAAAAACTAAAATTTATACCGGATCTGCCAGTCACAGGAACATTCAAATCTCCTACACTGTATCTCATTTTTTCAAGATACACAACATGCGACAACGTTAATGAGCGAAATAAAAACGGAATTAAAGAAGGATTTGTTAATGCGGAAACTTCACCTGAAACATAAGTATTTGCAAGTGCCGCATCGTAGGCTGTCATCGGCATTTGCAAAATTTGAAACATTGTAGTTCCGACACCTTTTGCAAAAACAAATTGTGCAAATATTATAACCGACAAAAGTGTTATAATAACTTTTGATTTCATATTACCAAATTATAACCTATTATTTATTTTTTATCAATAACAATTTAATATGACATTATCTAACAGATTTTATTATGTCTTTTAACGGCTGAACTTTATTTAAAGAATAAAAATGTATTCCGGGTGCACCATTTGACAAAAGTTCTCTACATTGAGCTATTGCAAATTCTATACCGGCTTTAACAATCTGCCCGGGATTATCTTTTATAGGAGCAAATATCTTGTGAACTTTTTCCGGAACCGTTGCTCCGCACGTGTTACAAAATTTTATTAAACCGTCATAAGATGTTATAGGCAAAATCCCGGGAATTATTCTTTTTGTTATACCTGCTTTTCTAA
>CACWKJ010000073.1:0-936 GCA_902761395.1 uncultured Elusimicrobium sp.
CAACAATTTTCCTCTCCTATATTTCTACTTTATAGTTTAGTTCCAAAACTACTAAAAAATATCTCTTTTCAAGTAAAAAAACATTATAATTTATAATGTACAATGTATAATGTCGGTAAAATTTGCATAGCAAATTTTGTTATTTTTTAGTTTTTTTGCAAAGCAAAAACATATTAATTATTAATTATACATTGTAAATTGTACATTGCTGTTAAAAAGCTTCCATCAAAGTAAAATACGTTCCTTGAGACTCATTTGAATAAGCAAAATCTATCCTGAAATTCATTCTCGGATTATCTTTTATCTTTATTCTTGCACCAAAACCTGTAGCCGTCTTTATCTTATTAAAATCCACATCTTCCAAAGTATTATAAACATTACCCACACCGGTAAATAATGCCAACCAAATACTATTTGTTATTTTTATTTTAAGTTCCGGTTGAAAAGCGATTAATATATTATCAGCAAACCTGTTGGCGTAAAAACCTCTTAACAGGTTTGAACCTCCTAATGCAGGTAAAATTTGTATAGGTGCATTTCCGTTTATAAATTCACCATATAACTGATAGGAAAATAATAATTTTTTATTATAAATATAAAAATAATTTCTAAAATCAAACTCTGTTTTTGAATAATTATACTTGCTGCCAAACCTGTTGTTGTAAAGAAGATAATCCGCTCTTACCAAAACACCTTTTGTCGGATATATATTACTATCCCTTGTATCAAATTTTGCTTTAAATCCGAATCCGGAAATAACCCCGTTTGTTTTACAATATTGAAGTTGCCCGTCGGCATCTGTATCTTGTATAGTCATATCCGATAAATCATATTGTACACCAAACATCAAATTATTTACTACTTTTCTCGAAAAGCCTATTCCAAATCCATGAGCTCTGTTAACAAATTCTTCTTCATCATCTTTTGAAGTATCAT
>CACWKJ010000073.1:992-6446 GCA_902761395.1 uncultured Elusimicrobium sp.
TTGAAGTATCATTTCCCACACCATAAAATTTTCTTAAAAAATTTGTATAAATAAGTTTACCTTCCAATAAATAATTTTGATTATCGAAATAAATTGCGGGAGCAACTCCAAATGTACATTGGTTTTTTAGTGTGTACAGTGCAAATAAATTTAATGCCGAAAAATGTTTTTGACTGTCGGATTTAAAATGTAATATATCGGTAAAAACCAAACCTAAGCTTGTTTCCGGAGCATAAAATGGAAACAAGAAAAAAATATTTTTTGATTGGCTATATGCTTGAGATACAGACAAGAATACTATAAGTGCTATTGATATAAAAAATTTTTTCATTTGTTTTGTTTACTCTCTATTTCATTAAATGGTTCCAAATGAACCAACACATCCAAAATATCTTCGTTCGATTTCATAAGATTTAGTTTAACTTCTTCCGATATATCATGACCTTCTTGAACCGATATGTTACCATCAACCAATATATGCATATCAACAAAAAAAGTTTCACCGGCTTTTCTTGTTCTTATATCGTGAACTTCTTTAACATCTTTAGTTTGCAATGCAATTTGTTCTATCTTTGACAATGTTTCACTGTCAACACTTTCATCCAAAATACTCAATATAGATTTTTTAAATATTGTATATGCCGGGTAAATAATAAACACCGATACCACAATTGCACCTATGGCATCAAGCCATATTAATTTAGGAAATATTGCCGCTATTATAATTACTATCGCTACAGGCAAAGAACTTATAGCATCGGATCTGTGATGCCAGGCATTAGCTTTTACCGCCGGTGATTTTAATATGTTTGCTTTCTTCACCGTATATCTGTAAAGCCACTCTTTTGATATTATAGATAACATTGCACCGACAAATGCTACCAAACTCGGTGACTGAATATTGTTTTGTTTCAATGCCAATATAGCCTTAGCAAAAATAGATATACCTACAAAGGCTAAAGCTATGGCAATAAAAATCGTAACCAACAACTCTATTTTTCTATGCCCGTATTGATGCTCTTCATCTGCCGGAGCCAACCAATATTTCACGCCGAAAATTATAGATAAATCCGTTGCTAAATCGGAAAAACTGTGAACTCCATCAGCTATTAAAGCCTGACTGTTTCCCAAATATCCTATAATAAGTTTCGTTATCGACAAGAATAAGTTTACTATTATTCCCACAACAGTAACATTCTTTATTTCTTTCTCTTTATTTTCCATTTAACTGTTTTGAAATCTCGTATATTGCAACCGAGCAAGCAACCGCAGCATTTAAAGATTGAGATTTTCCCCTCATATCTATTTTTATCTTATCGTCGACAATAGCTAAAATATTTTTATTTATTCCTTTAGATTCGTTACCGATTATCAAAGCAACATTATTTTCAAATTTAAAAGTCGACAACATATTGTTTGTATCAAGCGAAAAAGCATAAGTCTTTATTTGCTTTTGTTTCATTACCGACACTAAAGAAGCAATATCACACTCTTGAACTACAGGTATATTGAAGATTGCACCCATTGTCGAACGGACTACTTTATCACTATAAACATCTGCAGAATTTTTCGATATAAATATCCCTTTACATCCAAAAGATTCCGCCGTTCTTATAATTGTACCCATATTTCCCGGATCTTGCAATGTATCTATTACTACAAAAATTCCTTTATCGGATAAAATTGTTTCCGTGTCCGCATTTTTTTTCTCTACAACGGCCAATATCTCTTGCGGAGTTTTAGTATCCGATATTTTCTTAAATATTTTTTCAGTCGTTATATAAAGTTTTTCGGTATTAAAATCTTTATATTTTTCCGTAGCTAAAATAAACTTTATCTTCCAATCTTTGGGAATTTCGGATACTTGTTTAAACCCTTCAACTACAAACAAAGATTTCTCGTCTCTATTTTTCTTTTCTTTTAAAGAAACTATCAATCTAATAATATCATTATGAATACTTTCTATAAACATTTTGACCTTATATAAATTTTAATTCTTGTTTATCTTTTGCGGATTTTAATCTATCTATAAGTCTAACACAATCCGATTCAACTATAATATTACTTACATGAATTTGTTTCATAAAACCTTCGTCTACAGATTTCTGTAATAAATTTATGTAGTTATCATAAAAATTATTTATATTCAAAATCGCCACCGGTTTATTATGAATATTCAATTGTTTCCAAGTTATTATTTCAGTTATCTCTTCAAATGTCCCTATTCCGCCGGGTAATGCAACAAAATAATCCGATATCTCATACATTGTTTTTTTTCTTACATGCATATCGGACACAACTTTCATTTCCGTTAAGTTTTTGCTCCCAAGATCCATATTATTTAAAAATTTAGGTATTACTCCTATAACTTTACCGCCGTTATCCATAATTTCTTTTGAAATTATTCCCATAATACCGACCTTGCCGCCGCCATAAACAAGTATCATATCATTTTTAACTATTTCTCTTGCAAATTGTTTTGCGACATCGGAATATATTTCATTATATCCGCTGTTTGAACCGCAAAATACACATATTTTTTTTGTCATTATTTTTTACCCTTAAAAAAAAGAAACTATCTTATTATATATAACAAGACAGTTTCTTTTCAAAAAATCTATAAGAACACTTATTGAATTTTTTGCAAAGCATCCGTCGCTATTTTTTTAATATCACTATTTTTAGTTGTTTCAACTATTTTTTTCAAAGGCTCAACAGCATTAGAAGCTGCTTTACCAAAATCACCAAGCTCATAAATTACTCTTGAAACAATTTCAGTATTATCTTCTTTCAATAAATTAATAAGTTCCGGTATTGTTTTTTCCGAAGCCTTACCGATTTTTGTTAAAACAGATCTTGTTTTTTGTTTTACAGCGGAATCATTGTATTTTAAGAAAGTCAATATATTGGGAACATATTCTTTTACTCTTTCATCTTTTCCGGCTAAATTTCCAAACACATCCAAAATGAGTATCTTAATTTCATTCGGTTTATCATTGAAAAACTCATACATATTTGCAGCTTCCTCTTTTGAAGGTATTCCTATTTTGGCAACAGCATTTAAAGCTTTTTCTCTAGTTGTCGGTTCTTTAGCCGCAGTGTTTATAAGAACAGGTAAAGCATCTTTTGCAAACATTCTCATGTCTCCCAAACAATCTATTGCACTGTTTTTTAACATTTCATTCTTCTGAGATAAATATCCTATTATTTTGTTGAAACATTCTTCGTTTTCACGAACTATTTTTGGAAATTTCGGAAGAATTGCTAAAACTTTTTGTTTTATTATAAGATTCTCATTATCTAACAATGGTATAATTTCAGCGACTATCGGAGCAATATCTCTATTAAGTTTTAATATAATTTCAAGAGTATCTATAGTTTTATTGTTATCTTCTCCCTTTAACACATTAACCAATTTAGTGAAAATAACATATACAGATTCAGGGTTTCCGATATTCGAGAGTGTTTTTGCGGCCGAGTTTCTTACGAATTCATCACCGAAAGAACCGAATTTTATTACAGTATCAATAGCAGATTCGGAACCCAACTCTATTGCCCTTCCATAACATTCAAATGCATATTCATATTGATTATGTGAAAAATAAATATCTCCTATATTTTTTTCTGCTTCTGCTGCATTATCTTTTTTATCTATTGCTCTACTATAATACTCTATAGCTTTTTCATATTCACCATCGGTCTGATAAGCCAAGGCCTTTTCAAAATAATTTCCCTTACAAGAAACGACAAAAAACGAACTTATTAATAAAAACAAACTTAAAAACTTTTGTGCCTTCATAAAAAAATACTCCTATATTTGTAATAGATAATAGTTTATAATTTTACAATGTTTTTTACAATAAAATTCACAAATCAGTTGATATAATTAATTTTCTTTAAAAAAAGACCTACAGATGGTTGCGGAATATATGTTTTAATATAACTTTCAACATAATTCCACATAACTTTATCATCATTATTTTCAAACTCTTCTATTATATCCAACGAATCACCGGAACAATTCGCAATTTTTTTCAAGTACAAAATATCTTCTTTTTTTATATTCGAATAGTTTCTTTTCAAATAATCCACCATGCTGTAACCGGATATTTTTAACAATCTTAAAGAAAAGGCCGTTAACACTCTTAACGGAGTTTTTGAAGTGGCAAGTAAATCCCAAGTTCTTGAGATCAGCTCATATTTCTTTCTGCTCGGTAAATGCATAGGTGCGAATTTATCACTTATTTCACAAACATAAAATGCCAACAAATTCCTGTGAAAATCTTGTTTAACTTCCGTATTATTATTTAAAATTCTTGCTCCGGTAACAGTAGGTCTTGAATATTGTGAAGTCTGATAAATTATCAACTCACTTTCTGTAATCGGTTCTGTAGCGGCATTAAGTTTTGCAACTATTTTTTTTGCACTGGGAACAATAGCATAAATTTTACCCCACTTATCCGTATAAGCGGTAATAATTTTGTCTGCCTCGGAAGCTAACTTTGTATTAAGTATTAATGCTTTTATGTTGTAATACATTTTATTTTATCTTCAAAATAATTCTTCTTACTTTTTTCGGTTCCACACTTTCTATTTCAACTTCCAAATTATTCCAAGTAAATTTTTCATATCTTCTTGGAATATAACCGAAATGTTCCAATACCCAACCGTTTATGGTTGAAAAATGTGTTTCAGGAATATTAAGTTTCAATTCATCGTTTACATCGGAAATAGATTCATATCCGTTTATCAAATACTTGCCATCAGTTAACATCTTTATATTACCGTCTTTTTCATCGTATTCGTCCCACACTTCACCGACGATTTCTTCAAGTAAATCTTCCATTGTTACAAGACCTATGGTAGAACCGAATTCATCCACGACTATAGCCATATGATCTTTACCTTTTTTAAATTCAGTCAAAATCTGTTTTACATATGCGGTTTCGGGAACATAATATACCGGCCTTATTAAATCTTCTATAGCCAAAACTTCTCCGTTTCTCCATGCCATTGCAATATCTTTTGCCGTAACTATTCCGATAATATTATCTATAGAATCCCTATATACCGGAATTCTTGAAAACTGTGTATCTATAATTTCGTTCATCAACTTTTCTCTCGGCTGCTCGATATTTACTGCCAAAATTTCGGATTTAGATATCATAACCTGCGTAATTTTTGTTTTTCTGAATTCTATAATTCTGTTAATGATACTTCTTGAAGTTTTTGATAACGGAGAAACATTTTCGTTGGACAACAAAAACTCAACTTCATCCGGTTGCATCAATTTAGGTTCCTGTGTTTTTCTTCCGAAGACTTTAAGTATATCGTTGGAAATAGAAACCAAAAAAATATTTAAACCTCTTGTTATTGTTGTAAATTTTATTACTATCGGTAAACATTTTATAGCAAATTTATCTGCTTTGTATCTGCCGAAAGCTTTAGGTATAA
>CACWKJ010000074.1 GCA_902761395.1 uncultured Elusimicrobium sp.
TATTAGTATAATAATTGGCATATTTTTTACGGAAACATATATGAAAAATAAAATTTTACAATATAGAACAAAAATAGATATCATCGATAAGAAGATTTTGGATTTACTTAATGAAAGAGCAAAAACGGCTGTTGAAATAGGAAAAATAAAACAATCTTCTTCGGCTGTTTATGTTCCCAGCAGAGAAACCGAAATAATAAATAATCTCATAAAAAACAATAAAGGTCCTTTAAGTAAACAAGATATTTCAGGTATATACAGAGAAATTATCAGTGTTTGCAGAGGAATGGAATCTAAATTGAAAGTTTCTTATTTGGGACCGAAAGCAACATTCAGCTATCAGGCAAGTTTAAAATTGTTTGGTTTAAAAGCGGATTTTATTCCGATAAAAAGGTTGGCAGATGTTATAGAAGAAGTTGAAAAACAAAGAGCCGATTATGCAGTTGTTCCTATAGAAAATTCAAATGAAGGTTCCGTAAATACAACTTTAGACGAACTTGTAGATACAAATTTGAAAGTTGTAAACGAAATAAATATGAGAATATCTCATTGCCTTTTATCCAAGACAAAACTTGAGAATATTAGGGTGGTATATTCTCATCATCAGGCAATATCTCAATGCAGCAATTGGCTTCACAAAAATTTGCCTGATGCAGAAATTTTTCCTGTAAATTCTACCGCACAAGCAGCACAACTTGCTTCAAAAAATTCTAAAGCGGCAGCTGTTTCTTCGGAAGTTGCGGCACAAATTTATAATTTGAATATTCTTGTTAAATCTATCGAAGACAGTAAAGATAATTGGACAAGATTTTTTGTCTTAGGACACGATATATCAAGTAAAACAGGTAAAGATAAAACAAGTATAATTTTTACCATTAAAGATAAAGTTAATACTTTATATAACATTTTATCGGAATTCAGTAAAAACAAGATAAACTTAACAAAAATTGAATCAAGACCCACGAAGAAAAAAGTTTGGCAATATATTTTCTTTATAGATTTTGAAGGACATGTAAGTGATAAAAAAGTTATAGATACACTTGAAAAAATAAAAGAACATTGTATATTTTTAAAAGTTTTGGGTTCATACCCGAAATCCGATTTATAATTAGGAGAATAAAATGGGAAATTTTGATGCAGAAAAATTGGCAAGATCAGTTTGTAAAACTTTTCAACCTTATGTTGCAGGTAAACCGATAGAAACATTAAAAAGAGAACTCGGTTTAAAACATATAATAAAAATAGCTTCAAACGAAAATCCGTTAGGCCCTTCCAAAAAAGCAATTAAAGCAATGAAAGATATTGCAGATAAAGTTTATTTTTATCCTGATTTTAATTCAACGGAACTTAAAACGGCACTTGCAAAACACTATAAATTAAAAATCAATAATATTATTGTAGGTTGCGGTTCCGATGAACTTATAGAAATTATCGCAAGAGCATATTTTAATCCCGAAGATGAAATTGTTATTTCAAAATATGCTTTTACAAGATACCAAATGGCAGTAAAGTTGATGAATGCAAAGGAAGTTGTTGTTCCGATGAAAGAAGGTTTTGTTCACGATTTAAAAGCTATGGCAAAAGCATGTACAAAAAATACAAAAGCCGTATTTATTACAAATCCTAACAATCCTACCGGAACATATAATACAAAAAAAGAATTCGAAGATTTTTTAAAAGCACTTCCTTTAAACAAATACGGAGTAAAACCGTTGGTTATTTCCGATGAAGCATATTGTGAATTTGCTTCATATAAGAAAGATTTTCCTGATACATTAAAATATTTGGCAAAAAATCCTAACTTGATAATTCTTAGAACTTTTTCGAAAATTTATGCTATGGCAGGTGCAAGAGTAGGTTATGGTTTGGTAAGTGAAACCGTATCAGATTATATTGAAAGAATAAGACCTCCTTTTGATGTAAACAAGTTTGCACAGGCAGGAGCAATAGCAAGTTTAAACGATAAATCTCAAGTTAAAAGAAGTGTTGCGCACGTAAGAAAAGAATTTAAGTTCATTTTTGCTGCACTTAAGAAAATGGGAATTAAATATATAGATTCCGTAGGAAACTTTTTCTTAATGTCGGTTGCACCGTTTAAAGGTAAACAAGTATTTCAAGATATGTTGAAAGAAGGTGTAATCATAAGAGCTATGGATGAATATGATTTACCTGATTATGTAAGAGTAACAATTGGAACAAGAAAAGAAAACGAACTTTTCTTAAAGAAGATAAAAAAAGTATTAAAAAAATAATTCTTGCAGGTTGACACAATTTTTAGTAATTGTTAAAATCTTTAAGATTATTAGTGATATTTTTTATATCCAATAAAATAAAATAAGGAGATTAAGTATGGCGAAATTTGTGTATTCGTTCGGTGGCGGAAAAGCAGATGGTAATGGCAGTATGAGAAATCTTCTGGGCGGAAAAGGTGCTAACCTTGCAGAAATGGCAGGAAAAGTAAAGCTTCCTGTTCCTCCGGGATTTACAATTACAACAGAAGTTTGTACATATTACTATGACCACAAAAAAACTTATCCTAAGGAACTTGAAAAACAAGTTGCAACAGCTTTGAAAGCAGTTGAAAAAATTATGGGTAAGAAATTCGGAGATCCAAAAGATCCTCTTTTAGTATCCGTAAGATCAGGTGCAAGAGCTTCAATGCCTGGTATGATGGAAACAGTTTTGAATGTTGGTCTTACCTCAAAAACACTTCCCGGTTTAATTGCAAAAACTAAAAACGAAAGATTCGCTTATGATGCATATAGAAGACTTATCATGATGTATTCCGATGTTGTTATGGAAAAATCTGCAGGTATTGAACCGGCAGACGATATGGGCATCAGAAAACAACTTGAAAGAGTTATGGACAAAGCTAAAAAAGCTAAAGGTGTAACAAAAGATACGGAACTCGATGCAAACGATTTGAAAAAACTTTGCGAAGAGTTCAAAAAAGTAGTTAAAAAAGTTTTAGGTAAAGAATTCCCTGATGATCCGATGAAACAACTTTGGGGCGGAATCGGAGCAGTATTTGCATCATGGAACGGAAAAAGAGCTATTGCTTACAGAAAAATCGAAGGTATTCCTGAAGATTGGGGAACTGCAGTAAATGTTCAAACCATGGTGTTCGGTAACATGGGTGATACTTCCGCAACAGGTGTTGCTTTCACAAGAAACCCCGGAAACGGAGATGCACATTTCTATGGTGAATATCTTATAAATGCACAAGGTGAAGATGTTGTTGCAGGTATAAGAACACCTGCTTCAATTAACGAAGCAACAAAAACAGAACAAAATAAAGGCGAAGTATCTCTTGAAAAGTTTATGCCTAAAGTTTATAAAGAACTTGACGGAATACAGAAAAAGCTCGAAAAACATTACAGAGATATGCTTGATATAGAATTCACAATTCAAGAAGGTAAATTGTGGATGTTACAGTGCAGAGTTGGAAAGAGAAACGGTCCGGCTGCAGTTAAAATGGCAATGGACATGGTAAAAGAAAAACTCATTACAAAAGAAGAAGCTGTATTGAGAGTTTCTCCTGCACAATTAGATGAATTATTACATCCTATCATAGATCCTAAAGCTGAAAAAGGTGCAAAAGTTTTGGCAAAAGGTCTTCCTGCAGGTCCCGGAGGAGCCAACGGTCAAATCGTATTCTCGGCTGAAGATGCGGTAGCATGGAACAAAAAAGGTAAAAAAGTTATTCTCGTTAGAGAAGAAACAAACCCTGAAGATGTTGAAGGTATGAGAGCTGCTCAAGCTGTTCTTACTGCAAGAGGCGGTATGACCTCACACGCTGCACTTGTTGCAAGAGGATGGGGAAAATGCTGTATAGTAGGTTGCGCTGATATCAGTGTTGATTTAGCAAAGAAAACAATGACAATCGGTGATAAGAAATTTAAAGAAGGCGATTATATAACTCTTAACGGAACGAAAGGTTTTGTTTATAATGGAGCATTGGCAATGGTTGACGGCACCAAGAACAAAATCTTGAACGATTTCTTAAAAGTTTGTGATTCTATAAGAAGATTAAAAATCAGAACAAATGCAGATAACCCTGCAGATGCAAAGAAAGCAAGAGAATTCGGTGCAGAAGGTATCGGCCTTTTCAGAACAGAACATATGTTCTATGGTGAAAATTCGGAAAAACCTTTATTTGCATTAAGAAAAATGATTGCTTCGGCAACAACTGAAGAAAGAAAGAAAGCTTTAGATGAAATGTTCCCGTTTATGAAATCCAGTATTAAAGGAACAATGGAAGCTATGGACGGATATGCAGTAACAATCAGATTGTTGGATCCACCGTTACACGAATTTATTCCAAGAGAAAAAGCTCAACAGGAAATAATTGCCAAGAGCTTGAAGATTTCTTTGGATGAATTCAGATCAAGAGCAGATGCTCTTCACGAATCTAACCCTATGATGGGTCACAGAGGAGTAAGACTTGGTGTTACATATCCTGAAATAACAGAATATCAAGTAAGAGCTATATTTGAAGTTGCAGTTGAACTTTTGAAGAAAGGCAAAAAAGTTCATCCTGAAATAATGGTTCCTGTTGTATGTACGGAAAACGAATTGAAACTTCAAAAAGCTATAGTTGAAAAAGTTCATGCTGAAGTTTTGAAAAAAGCAAAAATTAAAAAATTAGATTATTCTTTCGGTACAATGATAGAAATCCCGAGAGCAGCATTAACAGCAGATAAATTGGCAAATGTTGCAGAATTCTTCTCATTCGGTACAAACGATTTAACACAGATGAGTTTCGGATTCTCAAGAGATGATGTTGGTGCTTTCTTAGGCGACTACCAGGAAAAGAAAATCATTCCTGCAGATCCTTTCCAAACAATAGATCAGGAAGGTGTTGGTCAATTGATTAAGATGGGTCTTGAAAAAGGAAGAAGTGTAAGAAAAGGTATGAAAATCGGTATATGCGGAGAACATGGCGGAGAACCTAAATCCGTTGAATTCTGCAATGCTATCGGAATGACATACGTTTCTTGCTCACCTTTCAGAGTACCTATAGCAAGACTTGCAGCAGCACAAGCAGTTGCAAAAGAAAAAGTAGCAAAGAAAAAATAAGATAAATAGGTATTTATAATCTAAATAAAAATCGGGTTGGTGGCAATCCTACCAACCCGATTGTTTAAGAAAATGAAAAAAATAATAAATTTGTTATTAGGATTGTTTATCTGTTTATCGATAAACACATATTTATGTGCTTCAAAAAAACAAGAACCTTCTTTTATCGACGGAAAGGATTTTGTTTCCGTTTCTTTAGACACTAAATTATTCTCTCCGAATAATGATAGTTTCTTCGATACCGTAACTTTTGAAATTTCTCTTTTACAGGAAAAATTAAAAATAAAAAATTGGCAGTTGGATATTGTAAATACACAAACAAGTAAAGTTGTATATTCTTTTTCCGGTCAAACAGAAATTCCAGAAAAATTGGT
>CACWKJ010000075.1 GCA_902761395.1 uncultured Elusimicrobium sp.
AAGGTTGCGATGTTGACCAGCCGAGAAATTTAGCAAAATCGGATACGGTAGAGTAGAAGGGTTGATTGTTCTTTTAAAATTTCTTATTTTCAAGCAAAAAAGCAATTCGTTTGAAAAATTTTAAAAAGAACGTGTTTGAGGGAAAAGAAAGTATGGTAAAAATAGCAATTATAGATTACGGTATGGGCAATTTAAGAAGTGTATCAAAAGCCGTTGAACTTTGCGGCGGTGATGTTGATATTATATCCGATGCCGACAGCATAAAAAATTACAATTCAATAATATTGCCCGGAGTAGGTGCTTTTGAACCTGCAATAAAAATACTCAACCAAAAAGGTCTTGATGTTGCTATAAAAGAACATATTTCAAACAAAAAAATGTTTTTGGGAATATGTTTGGGTTTCCAACTTTTGTTTTCCGAAAGTTATGAAGACGGACTGCATAAAGGTTTAAATATAGTTGAAGGTTCTGTAGAAAAATTTGTTCCCAAACAAAACGAAAAATTGATAATTCCTCATATGGGTTGGAACAAAATATTTATTTCAAAAACAAATAATACCGTAAAAGAAATGTATAACAATATAAAAGATGAAAGTTATGTATATTTCGTTCATTCTTATTATTGCAAACCGACAAACAAAGAATATATAGCAACAACGACAAATCATTCAATAGATTTTTGTTCTTCAATAGCAAAAGAAAATGTGTGGGGTTGCCAATTTCATCCGGAAAAAAGTTCTGAAATAGGATTACAATTATTAAAGAATTTTGTTTCTAAATGTGAGGTTTCAAATGGTAGCAATTAGAGTTATTCCATGTTTAGATGTTAATGCCGGACGAGTTGTTAAAGGAACAAATTTCGTGGATTTGAGAGATGCCGGTGACCCTGTAGAAATAGCAAAAAGATATAATGTTGAAGGTGCGGACGAAGTTGTATTTTTGGATATTACAGCTTCTTCGGATAAAAGAGCAATAACTTTAGATGTCGTTAAAAAAACGGCAGAACAAGTATTTATTCCCCTAACCGTAGGCGGCGGAATAAGAACTGTTGATGATATGAGAACTCTTTTAAAAGCCGGTGCCGATAAAATATCAATAAATACTGCAGCAGTATTAAATCCGCAACTCATATATGACGGCAGCAGAAAGTTCGGTAATCAATGTATAGTTGTAGCAATAGATGCGAAAAAAGAAAACGAAAGTTGGAAAGTATATACTCACGGCGGAAGGACAAGAACGGACTTAGATGTTATAAAATGGGCACAAAAGTGTGTCCAACTCGGAGCCGGTGAAATTCTCCTTACAAGTATGGATAAAGACGGAACAAAAGACGGTTACGATTTGGAACTTATGGAACAAGTAACAAAAGTTGTTGATGTTCCGGTAATTGCTTCCGGAGGAGCAGGTAAAAAAGAACATTTCGTTGATGTTTGCAAAAAAGGTGCATCTGCCGTTCTTGCAGCATCACTTTTTCACTTCAAACAGTTGGAAATTTCCGATTTAAAACAATATATGAAACAAAACGGAATTGAAGTAAGATAATTTATTTTGTTTCTGTTTTGTTGTTTGATTTTGCAAGAATGAGACCTGTTAACCAAAAATAATCCATTGCCACTCTCGGACCTCTTAAAACAGTGTCGAAGCAGTCTCCGATTAACAAAGATAACCATGCAAAAAGCATGCACAATGCAAATAGTGAATCATTATGTCTGTATTCATAATATAAATTTTTTATAATTAAAAATATTATTATACAAAACAACACAAACCCTATAGTTCCGAATTCGGCAAGAACAGCCAACCACATGGAATGTAAATGTTTAACATCACTGTAATCTTGTTTGAAATGGCTCATCATTGTATGGAATTCGTTTTGCTTTACCCCCTGTCGCGGCCCCACACCAAAAACGAAATTATGTTTAAAAATAAGTATTGCGGCTTTATATGAATCTATTCTGTTTGCTATACTCCATTCTTCGGTAATACTTGTATTTTTTATTCTTTCTTGCATATATGAACTGTTACAGAACACCACAGATATTATCGCAAAAGATGCACAAAATAATATTGCGGGAATTATTATTTTTTTTGTTTTAAAAATATAAAACACAATAATACATAGATAAGTTATAAATCCAGCAATGTAATATCCTCTTGAACTTGTTAAATACAGAGAAAGAATAAATAGTATTGTTAATAAACTTAATATAACTTTTTGTTTCGGTAATAAATTTTTTTTAAATAAAAGAGTGTTCAAGGAAAAAGAAGATAAAAGTACACACATAGCACCTAAAGAAATGTGCCACAAAAATGCATTAATATGTTTTCCTTCTTTAGCCAAAGCCATACCTGCTATTTTTTGATAAAACAAACCGAAATATGCCAATATCGAAAATACTATAAGTATGGTAAAAGTTAAGAAATAAACTTTTACTATTTTTTTCTTTTTATGGTTATCTGCTATAAAATATCCCAAAATAAGCGGAAACAACCAACTTGTTAAATACGTAAACATTTCTTCAAAAGCATCTTTTGTGTAACTGCAAAAACATGCTCTTATAAAGCCGTACACTAAAAAAATGGTGATAAAAATTATTATCTTGTTATTTTTTATATTGTTCCAATTTTTATATATAAAAAAGAAAGCTAAAATAGAAACAATATAACCTATTACATGTGAAAAAACTATTCCCACCGAAAAAATATAGTTTAAAAATTCAAACATCTTATTATCCTTTTAATTATTTATTTTTTATATAATTTTTTGGTAAGGCTGTCCGTTTACTAAAAGCTTTTTAGCAATAGGATGTTTACCGTTTTTATAAGAATAAACAACTTCCACTATTTTTTTATCTTCTTCTTTTGTATCCCATGATTCCATTAACAATTTATCCAAATATTTTGCATGAGTTTCGGAAACATAAAATCTGTAAGAAGATTTATTCAAACTATCAACAAAATCATCTTTTGTAAAATTTTTATCTTCAAATTGTTGTAAATCCGTTTTATTCCAATCTATTGTGTATCTTATATAGTGTCCGGACAACAAATCTCTCGGATCATATCCCGATATTCTTACGGTTATTTCCGTTCCTGAATCTTTATCATACCACAAAAAACAGTTCCATACGAACAAGCATATAATAGGTATTAGTAATATAAACAATAAAAGTTTATTTTTCAATTATTTACCCCTAACTTTTTCATGTAAGATAACACTTTTCTCAAAACATATATTGAAACAAGTAAAAGTATTCCGCCCATAATAAAACCTATACCCGTAAAAAGCAAATTACCGTAAGCACTTACAAACAGGTATATAATGTATACTTCAGCCAGTATTGCATAATTTCTAAAACACTTATCTTTTCTGTTTTTATAATTAATATACAGTTTATATGCCAATAAACAAAATATAAAAATTATATCTATTGCATTTCTTTGTAAAGCTATCGCACACAATGTCCAATATTTCGTTAATTGGGCAAGTATGGAAAAAGCTTTAAGCACCACTATCTTTTTATCAAATTTTATGTATATACTTTTTCCGAAATATTGTAAAAATTCCAATAACAAATATAACAAAATACAGAATATGGAAATATTGTAAGATTTTGAAAAAGGTAACAAAGTTGAAACAAAATAAGAATAGATATCATGTAACCAAGTATAAAAACTTTCCGGAAAACTGTTAAACAATAAAAGCAACCACAAAATGTTTATTAAAAATGTTTTACTTAAAAGAACAAAAGGAATAGCTAAAAACATCCAAAATCTTGCAAAAGAAAACCAACCGCCATCCAAATTATATACTTGCGCAATAAGGCCTATAGTTCCGGCAATCATAAAAAAAGATATTACTAAAAAAACTTCGGATAAATTCTTTTTGTTATTTGTTATGAAATAATAATCCGCATATACCAAAGCTAAAAAGAGGACAAAATCTATTGAAATTTTTAGAAAATTAGGAATTAAAGACCAATTGGCACCTATTACCAAAATTATACCTAATGCTATAAGAAGGCCGGCAATAACAAAAAGACGTTTCCATAACTTATTATTGTCGGTATTTGTTTGATAATAACTGATTATATCTTCTACCTGTTGAGAAGTTATTAACCCTTCTTTATTAAGTTTTTCCAGTTCTTTCTTAGATATTTTCATGAATTGTATTTTAGCAAATATGATATTTTTATCAAAATTTATTGTTTTTTTATAAAAATGTATGATATAATAAGTGAAGTTGTAAAAAAGTTGTAAAATCTTTTATAAAAGGAGAGAACAAAAAGATGAAAAAAACTTTGTTGGCTTTGTTGTTGGCAGTAGCACTTGTAGCACCTGTTTTTGCAGCAGATCAGGGAGCAATGGAATTAGATGTTAAAGTTGGTTTTAACCTTATGTCTAATGTAAAAGTTGATGATTGGGGAAACTTTGATGAGAGTGTTGATCCTGCATTTACAGCAGGCGTAGATTTCTTCTACTATGTAATGCCTCAGTTGGCAATCGGTGGTGGAATAGATTACGTTTTTAATTCTGAAATTAAAAAGACCAATGGTACAAAAGCAGGTTGGACAAATCTTTATGCTCAGGCAAAATATGTGTTTGATACAGGAAACGATATATTTAACAATGTTTATCCTTTACTTCAAATCGGTTATGGAATATTAAATATAGATGGTGATGCTGAAGTAGATTCAAATGGTTTATATTGGGGTATCGGTGCTGGAACAACAATAAAAGAATGTTATGTTTTTGAACTTCTTTATTCACAAAACAATGCATCTCTTAAGAATGTTCCATCCGCAGTTGATTTAAAATATTCAACAATCCAATTGAAAGTCGGTTATAAATTTAGTTTCTAATTAATCTATTAATAACAAAAGGCAGGGAGATGATACAATTATCTCCCTGCTTTTTTTATTTCATTCTTCTTTCTTTCTATCCCTCTATATCTAAAAAAATTGCCTTGCAATTTTTTCTTATGTATAATATTAAGATAAATTATTATTTCTTTTAGGAGCAAATATGGAATTAACAAAAAAAGATGTTGATTATGTTGCTTCTCTTGCAAGACTTGAATTTGAAGAGAAGGAAAAAGAAAACTTAGTTAAGCAACTTGGCTCTATTTTGGGTTATATCGACAAGATAAAAGAAGTTGATACTTCAACAATAGCACCTACAAGCCACGGCGGAACAAGTGAAAATGTTTGGAGAGAAGATGTTGTAGTAAAAAGTTCTCAAGAAACTATAGATGCTTTATTTAAAAATGCACCGGAACAAGACGGTGACTTTTTTAAAGTTAAGAAAGTTATGGAATTTGTAGTAAAAAGTTCTCAAGAAACTATAGATGCTTTATTTAAAAATGCACCGGAACAAGACGGTGACTTTTTTAAAGTTAAGAAAGTTATGGAATTGGAAGACTAAATTTTCGTTTTGCGAAAATTTGAGATATGAATGTATAGAAGAATAGAATAAGAAAGGATATTTAAGATGAGTGAAATAATTAAAATGACTGCAACAGAGCTTGCAGCAAAAATTAAAAGCAAAGAACTTTCAAGTGTTGAAGTAACAAAAGCTTTTCTTGGAAGAATAAAAGAAGTAGACCCTAAAATAAAAGCATATGTTTCCGTATGTGAAGATTATGCGTTAAAGCAGGCACAACAATCCGATGATAAAATTGCTAAAGGTGAAAATGCAGGTGTATTGGAAGGTGTACCTATAGCAATTAAAGATAACATTTTAATAAAAGATATCAGAATGACTGCATCATCAAAGATTTTGGAAAACTATATTGCTCCTTACGATGCAACAGTTATTACTAAATTAAAAGATGCAGGTGCAGTATTTGTAGGTAAAGCAAACCTCGATGAATTCGCAATGGGTTCATCAACGGAAAACTCCGCATTTTTTACTACAAGAAATCCTTGGAACACAGAGCATATTCCCGGAGGATCTTCAGGCGGCAGTGCTTCCGCAGTAGGTGCAATGACAGCTCCTTTGGCATTAGGAACTGATACAGGCGGTTCTATAAGACAACCTGCAAGTTGTTGCGGAATCGTTGGTGTAAAACCTACTTACGGCAGAGTAAGCAGATTCGGTGCCGTAGCATTTGCTTCTTCTCTTGACCAAATAGGTCCTATGTCTAAAACTGTTGAAGACAGTGCATTATTATTGAATGTTATTGCAGGACACGATACAAAAGATTCAACATCAATAAATATAGATGTACCAAACTATCTTTCTACAATTAAAGACGGCGTTAAAGGTTTAAAGATTGGTCTTCCCAAAGAATATTTTATAGACGGCTTGGATGCAGATGTTAAAGCATCATTGGATAAAGCAATAGAAGTTTATAAGAATTTAGGTGCAGAATTTGTGGAAATTTCTTTACCTCACACGGATTATGCAGTTGCTGTTTATTATATTATTTGTTGTTCCGAAGCATCTGCCAACCTTGCAAGATATGATGGTGTAAGATACGGTTTCAGAGCAGATTGTACAAACTTATTGGATGAATACCAAAAATCAAGAGGACAAGGTTTCGGTGCGGAAGTTAAAAGAAGAATAATGCTTGGAACTTATGCACTTTCAGCAGGTTATTA
>CACWKJ010000076.1 GCA_902761395.1 uncultured Elusimicrobium sp.
GAATTGGCAGACGCGTATGGCTTAGGACCATATACCGTAAGGTGTGGGGGTTCAAGTCCCTCTATCCGCATTCTTTATTGCTTTGAAAATACTAATTTCTAATTTTTAATTGTTGTTTAGTTTCTGATTATAAATTATAAATTGTAAATTATAAATTAAAATAAGGGGTCATCATGAGTGATCAAAAGTATGAGTTCAAATCAAAAGTTGTAGAAAAAAAACCGTGTTTAATATCTATGGAAGTTGAAATAGAACCTTCTCAAACAGATATAGAATTAAAATCTGTTTATGAGTCAATTCAACAAACGGCAAAAATTTCAGGATTTAGAACCGGTAAAGTTCCTATGGATATAATTAAGAGAAATTATCCTGATGTCGCTAAAGAGCAATTGATTGAAAATATGGTAAAAAAGACTGTTTTTAGTGCATTGGAAAAAGAAAATTTTGCACCGATAGATATGCCTGTTATTACAAACATCGAATATGAATTCGGACAAGTATTAAAATATTCTTTTAAAGCAGAATGTCAACCGGAAGTAAAGGTTAAAGATTATAAAGATATAAAAATAAAAAAAGAAAAGTATAAAGTAACTGATGCAAATATAAACAAAAATATAGATGTTTTGTTAGATAGAAATGCAAAACTTATAGTATCAAAAACCGGTGAAGTAAAGAAAGATAGTTTTGTTATAGTTAGTTATGAAGGATTTTGTGACGGTAAAGCAGTAGAAAAAATAAAAGCTAAAGAACATATGATAGATTTGGGTGCCGAAAACACATTGAAAGGTTTTAAAGACGGCTTGAAGGGTGCAAAAAAAGGTGATACAAAAGATATAGAAATAGAATATCCTAAAGATTATTTAAATAAAGAGTTGGCAGGCAAAAAAGTTGTATTTAAAACAACCGTAGAAGAAATAAAAGAAAAAGAATTGCCCGAACTTAACGATGATTTTGCTAAAGATATGGGTCTTGAAAGTCTTGATGATTTAAAGAAAAAAATAAAAGAATCTTTGGAGCATGAAGAAATAAGAAGGCAAAACGGTGAGGTTGAAAAACAAATAATAGAACATCTTTTGGATAAAAATAAATTTGATGTTCCCGAATCAATAGTTTTGCAACAGAAAAAATATTTAATTAAAAGAATGTCAGACTATATGAAAAGTCAAGGTGCAAACGAGGAATTTATTGCAAAACAAGTAGAATCGTCCGATAAAAAGTATGGTGAAGAAGCAGAAAAGAATGTTAGATTGTCTTATATATTGAACGGTATATGTGTTGATGAAAAAATTGAAGTTAGTGATAAAGAAATGGATGATGAAAAACAGAAAATGTTAGATTCTAATCCTACAAGAAAAGAAGATGTTGAAAATTACTTTAAAGAAAACAAAGCAAATATAGCAGCTTCTTTGAAAGAAGAAAAGATATTTAAATTTTTAGTTGATAATGCAAAAATAAGTGAAACAGAAAAAGATATGCCGGTAAAATAAGGGCAGTAAAAAGTTTAGGAGGTAAAATGCCTAATTTTATACCAACAGTAATAGATAAAAGCGGAAATACATCCGTAGGTTACGATATATATTCAAGACTTTTAAAAGACAGAATAGTTTTTGTCGGCGGTGCGGAAGGTGCCGTAACAACAGATTCTGCAAATGCATTGATAGCACAGCTTTTATACTTGGATGCCGAAGATAATACAAAAGATATAAATCTATATATAAACTCTCCCGGTGGAATAGTTACTGCAGGCCTTGCGGTTTATGATACGATGCAGTATATAAAAAGTCCTATAACCACAATTTGTATGGGAATGGCAATGTCTTTCGGTGCAGTGTTGCTTGCTGCAGGTTCAAAAGGCAAAAGATATGCTTTAGAGCATTCAAGAATAATGATACATCAACCGTTAATATACGGCGGCGGATTATCGGGACAAGTTACCGATATAGATGTTGAAACAAAAGAATTACTTTTAACAAAAAATAAATTGGCGGATATTTTAGCAAGACATACCGGACAAACAAGAGAAAAAATTATTGCCGATACGGAAAGAAATTGTTATATGTCGGCACAAGAAGCAAAAGAGTATGGCTTGATAGATGAAATTATAATTCCCGGAAAAAAATAATGGCAGATAATAATAACGGAAACAAAGAACAAAAATGTTTGTTTTGCGGTAAACCGAAATCCAGCGGTAAAAGATTTATCGGTGGCGGCGGAGCTATTATCTGTTCCGACTGTATAAAAGCATCCAACGATATATTGAACAGACTTGAAAAAACGGAATCTAAGCCTGTAATAAAACCTGTCCCAAAACCTAAAGATATAAAAAAATTTTTAGATGCTTACGTTATCGGGCAGGAACAGGCAAAAAAAGTTTTGTCCGTAGCCGTCTATAATCACTATAAAAGAATACAAGTAAACGCAGATGCATTAAATTCCGATGTGGAACTTCAAAAATCGAATATACTTTTGTTGGGCCCTACGGGTACAGGTAAAACATTACTTGCACAAACTCTTGCGAGAATGTTGGATGTTCCTTTTGCGATAGCCGATGCAACAACATTAACCGAAGCCGGTTATGTAGGTGATGATGTAGAAAATATTTTAGTTAGATTGTTGCAGAATTGTTCTTATGATGTTAAAAGAGCCCAATGCGGTATAATTTATATTGATGAAATAGATAAAATAGCAAGAAAATCCGAAAACAGGTCTATTACCAGAGATGTTTCCGGTGAAGGTGTTCAACAGGCACTTTTAAAAATAATAGAAGGTACTGTTGCAAATGTTCCTCCGCAAGGCGGGAGAAAACATCCGCAACAAGAATGTATAAAAGTAGATACCACAAATATATTGTTCATTTGCGGCGGTGCATTTGACGGTATAGAAAAAATAATAGAAACAAGATTAAATAAAAAAGGTATCGGTTTTGTAAATAATAAAGAAAAATTATCTAAAGAAGAAATTCTTTCCGATAAAGATAAATTATTTTCACAAGTTGAAACGCGTGATTTGATAAAGTATGGCTTAATACCGGAACTTGTGGGAAGACTTCCCGTAGTTTCAACATTGGAACATCTTACGGTTGATGATATGGTTAGAATTTTAACCGAGCCCAAAAATTCTTTAGTTAAACAATTTACAAAAATGTTTGCTATGGAAAAAATAGATTTGGTTTTTGAAGAAGCGGCACTGAAAGAAATAGCAACCGTTGCTCTTAATAAATCCGCGGGTGCAAGAGGATTAAGATCGATGATAGAAAGTATCTTAATGGAAACTATGTTTGAAATGTTCCATGAAGATAAAGTAAAACAATGTACGGTGGATTTGGATACAATAAAACAAAAATCCATGCCGAAATTAGTTTTAAATGATAATATTAAAAATTTGGAATCTCAGCAGTTACTTGATGATGCAAAAACAAAATCAGACCCAAAGGAGATTGCATGAGTGAAATAGAAAAAAATTTGAATGATAAAAAAAGTATTTCATTGCCTACAGTATTACCGATGTTGCCGGTAAGAGATGTAGTTGTATTTCCTTCAATGGTTTTGCCTATTGCCGTCGGCAGAGAAAAATCCATAAGAGCTCTTGAAGAAGCAATGACTTCCGAAAGATATATTTTTGTTGCAACTCAGAAAAATTTACAGATAGAAGATCCGTCTCCGGATGATATATATAGTATCGGTTCTGTTTGCGAAGTTTTGCAAATGTTAAAAATGCCCGACGGAACATTGAAAATATTAATAGAATGTGTTGCAAGAGCCGAGTGGACGGAATTTAAACTTACCGATAAAGGATATGTTGAAGTAGGATTAAATATATTCGATGAAAATATAGAAAGAACTCCCGAAGTTGAAGCTGTGATGAGAAGGATAGTTGCTCTTTTTGAACAATACGTTAAACTTAATCCGAGAATGCCGATGGAAATATCGATATCTGTTTCAAATATACAGGATCCTTCCAAACTTGCAGATACAATAGCTTCTCATATTTCTATAAAGAGCAGTGAAAAACAAGCTATATTGGAAGCGGTAAATCCGTTAAAAAGATTAAATAAAATAATTCAAATTCTAAATACCGAAATTGAAATTTTAAATATTGAAAGAAGAATACAAAACAGAGTAAGAAACCAAATAGAAAAGAATCAAAAGGAATATTATCTTAACGAGCAGATGAAAGCTATACAAAAAGAATTAAAGCAAAAAGATGATAATTCCAAAGAAATAGAAGAATTAAGAGCAAAAATAAAAGAAAGTTCTATGTCGGACGAAGCGAGAGAAGTTGCTGAAAAGGAGTTGGCAAGAATGGAAAAAATGATGCCGCAATCTCCGGAAGCTTCGGTTATTAGAACTTATATAGAATGGTTGTTGGATTTACCTTGGAAAAAATTAACAAAAGATAATTTGGATTTGGTAAGAGCAAAAGAAATTTTAGATGAAGATCATTACGGGTTGGATAAAGTAAAAGAAAGAGTTATAGAATATTTGGCAGTATTATCGAGAGTAAAAAAAATAAAGGGACCTATTCTTTGCTTTATAGGACCTCCGGGAGTAGGTAAAACATCAATTGCAAAATCCGTTGCAAGAAGTTTAGGCAGAAACTTTGTAAGAATTTCTATGGGCGGTGTAAGAGATGAAGCTGAAATAAGAGGTCATAGAAGAACTTATATAGGTTCCATGCCGGGAAAAATTATTCAATCTATGAAAAAAGCAGGTTCGAGTAACCCTGTATTTATTCTTGATGAAATAGACAAGATGGGCAGTGATTGGAGAGGAGATCCGTCTGCTGCATTGTTGGAAGTTTTAGATCCCGAGCAGAATTATGCATTCGGAGATCACTATTTGGATGTTGATTACGATTTGTCGGATGTTATGTTTATAACTACGGCAAATACATTAAACAATATTCCAAATACTTTGCTCGACAGATTGGAAATTATAAGATTTTCGGGATATACCGATGAAGAAAAACTTTTAATTGCAAAGAAATTTCTTATAAAAAAGCAAATGAAAGATCACGGATTAAAAGAGGAAGAACTTGTAATAGATGACAGCGCAATAAAAGAAGTTATAGCAAGTTATACAAGGGAAGCCGGTGTAAGAAATTTAAACAGAGAAATGGCAAACCTTTGCAGAAAAGCTGCTAAAGAGTTAGCTCTCGAGAAGAAAGACAGTATTAAAATATCAGCTAAAAATGTTGAAAAATATTTAGGTCTCTTACCATAGAAGTAAACAAAATGAAGGGTAAGGGTATGTTAAATCTCACCGGACAACTCGGAAATGTTATGAAAGAGTCTGTTCAGGCCGCGTTTACTTATGTTAAATCTTCGGCAAAAAAGCTCGGTATAAAAGAAAATATGTTTAAAGATACGGATTTTCATGTTCATGTTCCGGAAGGTGCTGTTCCTAAAGACGGACCCAGTGCCGGTCTTGCAATGGCAACTGCTTTGGCATCGGTATGTATGAATAAGCCTGTAAGAAAGAAACTTGCCATGACAGGTGAAATTACGTTAAGAGGAAGAGCTTTGGCTATAGGCGGGTTAAAAGAAAAAGTTTTGGCTGCTTACAGAGAAGGAATAGAT
>CACWKJ010000077.1 GCA_902761395.1 uncultured Elusimicrobium sp.
TTATTACAGCGATGAGTTGCCGTTAATAAAAATACCTTACTTTACGGTAGCATTAGATGTAATATTTAGAGATAGTGAAACATTTATAAGAGCCGGTGTGGAAAGTTATGTATTGGATAAAAGGTTGGCAATAAGATTAGGCGGTAGAGAAGAAGCATTTAATATCGGGTTCGGATATGAATTCGCATTTGCAAACGAAACTAAATTAGTTGTGGATTATGCTTTGGAAATACCGTTTGAAGTGGAAGAAAGTTACGGCTCACATTTCATAGCACTTTCATTCAAGTTCTAAACAAAATTAAATTTATATGGAAAGCGGGAAGAATTTTTTTCTTCCCGCTTTTTTTGTCATTGTGAGACACTGTAAGTGTCGTGGCAATCTAGTGCTGTTGTCGTTAATTATAAATTGTACATTGTAAATTATAAATTGCTGTTCTGCCTTGTCATTCCGCACACCACCAATTGTCATCCCGCACTTGATGCGGGATCCTGTGCAGTTGCCGTCATTCCGGACTCCGATCCGGAATCTATCCAAATATTTTTCCTGTTTGTCTTTGGTGCTATCAAAGGATTTACAGATTTTTGTCGTTTGCCGTTGGTTGCAATCAAAGAGTTTCTCAGTTTTTGTTTAGAATGAAGCATTTGCCGACTGCGGGGTGTTTAGTCGTTCTTGGCATTCAAAGGATTTACAGATTTTAAATTATAACGAAGTATTTGGCGAATGAAGTGTACGTAAAAGAAAGCGTTAGCGATTGGTACTCGATTGAGCCAAAAACGAAGTTAGAATTTAAAAGAAAAATCCGTTTCTCCAAAATTTATAATTATTGTTAAATTTTGTATAATTTATAAAATAATTATAAATTTAATGGTAAGGAAACATTACTATGAAAACAAATGTAAAAAAGCTTTTAAAGTTAGCGGAAAAACCGTCTAAAGATGCAAGAAGATTACACCCTTTTTATAAAGGAAAGATAGAAGTTGTTCCAAAATGCAGAATAAGAGATTTTAACGATTTTGCAATATGGTACAGTCCGGGAGTAGCTGCAGTTTGTAAAGATATAAACAAGCAATTGGAACTTGCTTACGAACATACAAATAAATGGAATTCCGTTGCAGTTGTCAGCGACGGAACAAGAGTGTTGGGACTTGGTGATATCGGTCCTGAAGCAGCAATGCCTGTTATGGAAGGTAAAGCATTGTTATACAAATATCTTGGCGGAGTAGATGCTTATCCTATTTGTCTTGCAACTAAAGATCAACAGGAAATAATAAATACAGTTAAAATTTTGCAACCTTCTTTCGGCGGAGTAAATTTGGAAGATATTGCTCAACCGAAATGTTTTCCTATACTTTACACATTAAGAAAAGAATGTCATATTCCTGTTTGGCACGACGATCAACAAGGGACAGCACTTGTTACACTTGCCGGTTTAATAAATGCTTTAAAAGTAGTTAACAAAAAGATATCTAAAGTTAAAATTGCAATGCTTGGTGCGGGTTCCGCAAATATTTGTATTGCAAGATTGATAATGTTTTACGGAGCAAACCCTGCAAATATAATAATGGTAGATTCTAAAGGAACATTGAACAAAAAGAGAAAAGAGTTGAAAAATTCGCATCCTGAAAAATGGGCAATGTGCTGCGATACCAACGGTTCAAATGTTGAAGGTACAATAGAAACTGCAATGGAAAATGCGGATGTGTTGATATGTTTATCTACACCGGGACCAAACGTAATAAAGAAAGAATGGATTAAAAATATGGCAAAAAATCCTATAGTATTTACATGTGCAAACCCTGTTCCTGAAATATGGCCGTGGGAAGCAAAAGAGGCAGGTGCGGCAGTAGTTGCTACAGGCAGAAGCGATTTTGAAAATCAGGTTAACAATTCGTTAGGTTTCCCTGGAGTATTTAGAGGAACGCTCGATGCAAGAGCAACAACCATAACCGATAATATGTGTATTACCGCAGCAGTAGAACTTGCTTCATGTATTCCAAACAACAAAATAAAACCTACACAGATATTACCTACTATGGACGATTGGAAAGTTTATCCGAAAGTCGCAGCAGCAGTTGCAGTAAAGGCAATAAAAGAAAAAGTTGCACAAAGAAAAGCAAGTTACGACCAGTTTTATGCTCAAGCAATGAGTATGATAAAAAGAAGCAGAGCATTAACTGCAGATATGATGAAAAACGGATTTATAAAAAAATCCAAATAAATTTTTGTTAAACAAAAATTTGTTGAAATGTTTGTCATTCCGGACTTGATCCGGAATCTATAAAGAATTTGTGCCGTAGGCACACCAAAAATTACTAATTGAAAAAATATGGAGTATTTTTAAGTGCGAACAATAAGCAGTGAAGAAATTATCAATAAAGTTTGTGAACTTTGCGGTGATGTAAATTTCAATTTACCGCAAGACGTTATTGATTGCATATCTTCTCACATAAAAAATGATAATTCCATATCCGACAACATTTTAAAAGAAATTTTGGAAAATGCAAAAATAGCAAAAGAAAAAAAGATTGCATTGTGCCAAGATACCGGAACTGCAAACTTCTTTGTGAAAATCGGTAAGGATGTAGAAATAATAGGCGACGATATTGTTACGGCGATAAATAAAGGCGTATCTCAAGGTTACACAAAATATTATTTAAGAAAATCTATTGTAAACGATCCTTTAAACAGAGTAAACACAAAAGATAACACACCTGCAAACATATATTGCGACTTCGTTGACGGAGACAAAATAGAAATTACAATATTAACTAAAGGCGGCGGAAGTGAAAATGCAAGTTTTTTAAAAATGCTTACACCGCTTGACGGTTGGCAAGGTATAAAAAATTTTGTTATAGAAAGTATGAAAATTAAAGGTGCAAATGCTTGTCCTCCCGTAATAGTTGGGTTAGGTATAGGGGGAGATTTTGCAAGTGTAGGTCTTCTTGCAAAAAAAGCGTTATTAAGAACAATAGGCAGCAAAAATATAAAACAAGATTATAACGATAAAGAACAGGAATTGTTGGAAGAAATAAATAAATTAAATATCGGGCCTATGGGGCTTGGCGGCAACACTACGGCACTTGCCGTATTTATTGAAACAAAACCATGCCATATAGCATCTATGCCTGTTGCAATAAATGTGCAATGTCATTCTTGCAGAAGAAAAACAATAACATTATGAAAATAACAATAGAACAATTATTACAAAATATTAAAGATTTTAAAGCGGGAACAAAAATAGAACTTACCGGAACCATTTATACCGCAAGAGATCAAGCACATAAAAGATTGGTTGAACTTTTAAACAGCGGTAAAGACTTACCGATACAGTTAAAAAATGCTTGTATATATTATTGCGGGCCATGCCCTAATGCACCCGATAAAATTATAGGTTCTTGCGGACCGACAACATCTTCGAGAATGGATGTTTATACACCGAAAATGTTGGATAACGGTGTAAAAATTCTTATCGGTAAAGGTAAAAGAAGTAAAGAAGTTTTTGATTCGATACAAAAAAATAAATCAATATATTTGCTTGCTACCGGCGGAGTGGGAGCATTGATAGCCGAAAAAGTAAAAAGTTTTAAGTTAATAGCTTTTGAAGATTTGGGACCGGAAGCAATTTACGAAATAAAAATAGAAAATTTTCCGTTGATAGTCGGAATAGACTGTAACGGAAACAGCTTGTTTAATTTATAATGTACAATTTACAATTGAACGACAATGGATTGCCACGACCGTAACCGGTCTCGCAATGACAAAAACCTGTTGTCATTACGAACAAAGTGAAGTAATCCGTCGCACTTGTCATTCCGGACTTGATCCGGAATCTATAAAAATTAGTCCGAAGGACACCTTCATTGTTCATTATGCATTATCGTTTTAAGGAGACATCATGTTTTTAGCAATAGATATCGGAAACACAAATATTACACTCGGTTTATTTAAATTCAACGGTAACAAGATTGAAGATAAACCGTTTCAAATTTGGAGAATAGCAACATCCAAAAAGAAAACTGCGGACGAATATGCAATAAAAATTTTGGATATATTTTATTATTCGAAAATCGATATATCTAAAGAACAAATTAAAGCCGTTGCCATTGCAAGTGTTGTGCCGTCACTCGATAACGTTTTTGCCGATTTAACAAAAAGATATTTCAAAAAAGATGCAATGTTTATTACAAGTAAAAGAGCGGGCGGATTAAAATTTTCTTATAACAATCCCGAAGAAGTAGGTGCAGACAGAATCGCGGATGCCGTAGCCGTTTATGAAAGATATAAAACCGCATCCGTAGTTATAGATTTCGGAACAGCGACAACCTTTGATTGTATAGATAAAGACGGAAATTATTTGGGCGGTGTAATAACGGCAGGACCTTTAATATCCGCGGAAGCTTTAACTCAAAGAACCGCAAAGTTGCCGCAGGTTACTTTAAATATGCCTGCAAAAATTGTAGGAAGAACAACCGTTGAATGTATACAATCCGGTTTGTATTACGGATATATCGGTTTGGTAAAAGAGATTTTGCACAGAATCAAAAATGAAATGTCAATGTCTTCGTTCATTATGTTATTGGAGTGGAGGATTAAATACAACAGAAATATCAGTTTTAAAAGGATATTATGAATTAATTGAAAATTCAAAGCATTATATATATATAGAAAACCAATTTTTTATTTCAAAATCATTTACAGATGAAGAATTAAAAAGTCATAATACTAATGTTTCAAATTTAATAGTTAATAAAATAGCTTTAAAAATATGTGATAGAATATTACGTGCTCATTATGAGGGAAAAAAATTTAGAGTTATAATTTTTATTCCTTTACTTCCTGGATTTCCAGGAGAAATTAATAATTCAAGTACATTACAAATAATATTAAAATATACTTATAAAACAATTTCACGTAATAAAGGTTTAAGTTTAATTGAAAAATTAAAAAATTTACTTGATATGAGTGACCCTGATTTATTTAAAAAATATATAGGTTTTTATTCTTTAAGAAATCATGCTCTTGTAAATAATATTCCAGTTACTGAAATAATATATATTCATTCTAAATTAATTATTGTTGATGATAAATATGTTCTAATGGGAAGTGCTAATATAAATGATAGATCTATGG
>CACWKJ010000078.1 GCA_902761395.1 uncultured Elusimicrobium sp.
ATCCAATTATCTAAAATTTTACTTTTCAATGATTTAGTCATAAATTTAATATATCAATATTAAATTTTGTTTTCAAATTCCGTTTTTCTTTTATATAATAAGAACGATATAAATATTTTTATAGGGGGATTTAAATAATGAAAAAAATAATATTCCCGATTTTAATGTTTACATTTATAGTATCGACTGCTTTTGCAGGACCTTTCGGTTTATCAAAAGGGATGTCTGTTGGTGAAATTTCAAAACTAAGTGAAAAAGGATATGAACCTGCAAGTCCTGATAACAATGACAGATATCTTTTTGTTCCTAAAAAGAAACATGAATTATTCAAAATTTATATTGCTTTTATCGATGAAGAAAAAGGTCTTTATGCTATTAAAGCTGTAAGTGATGAAATAAAAACTAATGATTATGGAACCGAATTAAAAAATGTTTTTTCTGATATGACAGATAGACTATCAAAAATATATGGCACACCTAAAATAATAGATGAACTAAGTTCAGATTATTCATTCAAAGATGATAGATATTGGATGTTTTCTTTACAACAAGGTGCAAGAACATTAGCTGCAGCGTGGATTAAAGGAGAAAAAGGCACAAATTTACCTGAAGAATTAGATAATGTCGCTATAACCGTAAAAGCAGATCATAGAGATGGATACCTTATAATTGAATATTATTTTTCAAATTCTGCAGAAGTACAAGAAAAGCAAGACGATGTTTTATAAATAAGGATTAATTTATGGATGAAACACAAATAATGATTATTATCGCAATAATTGCGGTTTTCATAGGAATTATAATTCATTTCATCCCTACAATAATTGCCTTTAAAAGAGATGCTGCCAGCAGATGGATAATTTTTCTTGTAAACTTATTTTTAGGTTGGACTTTTTTAGTATGGATTATTGCATTAATTTGGGCTTGTGAAGGTAGGACGGAAAAATAATTTTAAATAAAACAAAGGAGACTAACAAATGACTGATCCTCAATTTCTAACTATTATGAGAATTACAACCATTGTAGCACTTTTATTATTTTTTATTCCTACAATAATCGCTTTTGTTAGAAAAGTTAAAAGCAGATGGTTAATATTTCTTTTAAGTTTCTTGCTTGTTTTGCCAATCTCTGCAATTTGGTCTATTTTTTGGCTTAATTTTGTACTTCATATTGCAAGATTTATTTTTTGGATTGCAGCTTTAATTTGGTCTCTTGCAGGTAAAAAGGAAGAAAAAACAACAAATTTAAATATAGGTGAGGGAAAATGAATAACACAAAAAGGTATTTGTATTTAATCGTCGGAACAATCGCACTTTTATTTGCCGGAACGGTTTATGCTTGGTCTATATTAAAAGTTCCTTTGGCACAAAATTTCGGGTGGACGGTTCCTCAACTTACGGTAAACTTTACACTTACAATGAGTTTTTTCTGCTTGGGCGGAATTTTGGGCAGTTTGCTTAACAAAAAAATAGGTTTAAGAAACACATTGATAATTTCAGCAATTCTTTCCGGAGCGGGATTTATTTTTACATCGTTCCTTTCAGGCAGCAGTATATCCATGTTGTATGTTTGGTACGGAATAATTTGCGGTCTTGGTATCGGTATTGCATACAACAACATAATATCGACGGTAAATCAATGGTTCTTAGATAAAAAAGGATTTTCTTCCGGCGTACTTCTTATGGGTTACGGAGCATCTTCTTTAATTATCGGTTCTATCGCAGCTAAAACAATAGCAAATGCAAATTTCGGTTGGAGAAACACTTATTTATCTATCGGTATTTGCTTATTTATAGTATTGTTTGCTTGTGCATTAATATTAAAAACAAGAGTATTCGATAACACCAACAAAACAACAGATACAGCGGCATTACAGGTTAAAGATTATACTTTGGCGGAAATGCTTAAAAGTATTTCTTTCTGGAAAGCTTTGCTTGTGATAACATTTTTGGCAGCTTGCGGAAATACGGTAATATCTATTGCAAAAGATATTTCACTTGCAAGCGGACTTGCAGAAACTTTAGCCGTAACGATGGTTGGAGTATTGTCTGTTTGTAACGGATTGGGAAGAATTATTTGCGGTTTGATATTCGATAAGTTTGGTTGTAAAAAAACAATGATATATGCGGATGTGTTAACCATAATTGCCGGAATTGTTATATTGGTTGCAGTAATGAATTCTTCCGTTATTTTGTGTATTGCAGGTCTTTGTATAGTAGGTTTATCGTTTGGTTGTTGCCCGACGATATCCGCGGCATTTATTGCAGACTTTTTCGGCAAGAAAAACTATAATTTAAACTATTCCGTATTTAATTTGAATTTGTTAATAGCTTCGCTTATAGCATCACTTGAAAGTTATCTTTTGGCAGTTTCCGGCGGATACACGGTTCCGTTTTTGGTTTTAATTTCGTTGGCAATAGTTGCATTGGGAATAACATTAAGCATAAAAAAAGCATAAAAGCAATTAGAAATTAATATAGAAAAAGAGCAGGAAAAACATTATTCCTGCTCTTTTTTATTAATTTTATAAATTGTCATTCTGTTGTGTCATTGCGAGGCGACTTGTCGCCGTGGCAATCCATTGTCGCTAAAATCTTACGTCTCTCTTTCCGTTCTCAATCTGTTTAATTCCGTCGAGAATTTTGTTGTAATATTCGGTTCCTTCAAGTTGTTTAAGATATTTATCTATAACTTTGTTACCTATTTCCGCCGTTTCTTTTGAAGCATAATCTACAATATATTCTTTAAATGTAAGAATGGCATTCGGCATACAGAAATTATGTATAAATTGTGTTTTGGCATATTTCATAAATTCTTCACCGGTTCTGCCTGCTCTGTAACATGCGGTGCAGAAAGAGGGGATTTCACCGATTTCGCAAATGGATTTTAAACAAGCATCCAACGATATTTCATCGTTTATAGTAAACTGTTCGGCATCGCTAAGTTCGTTTGCTTTTTTCGATCTTGTATAAGCACCTACTCCTATTCTTGTACCGGCATCCATTTGAGATACACCAAGCTTTATAACCTGATCTCTTATTGCCTTAGGTTCTCTTGCAGTGCATATCATTCCTGTATAAGGAACGGAAAGTCTTATAATTGCTACCAATTTTTTAAAATCTTCGTCGCTGACTTTATATTTTAAGTGTTGGCTTAACGGAGTGGAGTTTGCAAGTGTTACTCTCGGGAACGATATTGTGTGAGGCCCTACACCGTTAAATGTTTTTTCCAAATGTATTGTGTGATACAAAAGGCCCATAACTTCAAATCTCCAATCGTATAAACCGAACAATACACCAAGGCCCATATCATCGCAACCTGCCCGGTATGCTCTGTCCATACAATAAAGTCTCCATCTGTAATGACCTTTTATTGTATCCTGCGGATGCATATATTTATAAGTTTCGTGATGGTAAGTTTCCTGGAACACCTGTATTGTTCCGATACCTTCTTTTTTTAACTTTTTATATTCTTCTACGGATAACGGAGCGGCATTAATATTTGCTCTTCTTATTGCACCTTTATCGGTTTTTGTTGCATATACCGTTCTTATTGTATCCACCATATAATCGACGGTAGTGTTGGCCGATTCTCCGTAAACCAAAACTGTTCTTTTTTGACCTTCGTTTATCATAACTTTAACTTCTTCGGCAACTTCTTCCTGAGTTAAAGTTTTTCTTTTCATTACACCGTTATCGCATCTGAATCCGCAATATCTGCATTTATTTTCACATTCATCACTGCAATATAACGGAGCAAACAAAACAAGTCTGTCTGCATAAACTTCGTGTTTCAATTTGTTTGCCAATCGATACATTTCTTCTATCGTTTCCGGATCTTTGTTCTGTATTAATATGGCAGTTTCTTCCGGTTCCAAACGAATACAGTTGTCTGCCTTTTGTAACACTTTCCTGACTTGTTCTTTTGTAGGATTTTCTGCCGCATTTAATTGTTTCCATATTAAATCATCGTCGATAAAATCCTTTTCCATTTTATCGTATTGTTCTAATTCTTTTTTGTATTTTTCTAAGAAACTCATATAAATCTCCTTTTTAACTACTTATAGCGACCGAAATATTTTAGTTACAACTTCGAATTTTCATAATTTATGTACTTTATCGCTTCGCTAACATCTTAGTACACTGCATTCTGAAAATTCTTCGTCTCACTAACAAATCTTTCGGTCTTTGAAATCGCTTCGCGATTTGTTGTATTTTTAATTTTTTTAGTAACTAAGCAAAAACTTGAAAACTCTTTGAAAGTAACCAACAACTGCAATGTGTTTTATTTTCTATAGATTCTGAATCAAGTTCAGAATGACACCGTATTTTTCTGTCATTGCGGACTCGATCCGCAATCTATCAAAATTGTTCTTCCTATTTTCCTCCATTCTTCTATTCTTCCCAAAAAACTACTTTGTAGTTTTTTTCGTCAGCATCGAATTAACCGTAATGCCTTCCACCCTTCCGAGTTTTCCGGTAAGAGCGGAAATATTGTCGTTAGTACCTTGTGCAATAAGTGTAATAACGGATATTTTCTTTTCTTTAAACGGAATACCCATTCTGCCTACAAACAAATCGGAATAATCGTGCAATATAGCATTTACCGTATTGGATTTTGATTTATCTTCAATAACTATTGCTATAATCGCTATTCTTATTTCGTCGGTTTTTACCATATTTTTACCCTAAAATAAAAAAACTCTTTTTGCACATTGCAAAAAGAGACTAAAAATAAAATTCATTGTACCGACTGTCAGGAAATACCGAACAGTTTGTTTTATTTTTCAGCCCCGGGATTTTCAAGAGTTACCAAGCCAATCCGTTGCAATGTTCACCTATTATATAGCTAATTTATTAGATTGTCAATTGTTTTATGGCGACCTTAATATTTTGGTTATAATTTTGCAACTAACTCAATCGAGTATGCCCTTACGGGATCCATATACACTTCATTCGTTAGTTGCTTCATTCTAACCTAAAATCTTAAGGTCTTTAACAACAAAATCCTTCAACCGTCGTTCTCGTCTTTTCCATGCATCCATACCTCTATACTTCCACACATCCATACTTCAATTTTGCACAACAAAATTTTTATTTTATTATCGAATCATTAATGTTTTTATATT
>CACWKJ010000079.1 GCA_902761395.1 uncultured Elusimicrobium sp.
AAAATTTTTCTTCCTGTTTTTTTTGTTTTATATAAATATCAGTTTAAATTCCAATCCTGAACATCGCACTGATCATAATAATTATTGCCTGTAAAAACAATTGTCCCGTTATTTTTTAATCCTATGGTATAATTTAATCCGGCAGAAACTTCAACTATATTTTGCCAATCTTCAACATCGCATTGGCCATAAGAATTGTCACCGGTAGCAACAACTGTCCCGTCTTTTCTAAGGCCTGCGGTATGTTCTTCTGCCGCAGATATTGCAATTATATTTTCTCTGCTTGCTATATTACATTGCCAATTAGAATTATTTCCTATAGCAACAACTGTTTTGTTTCTCATTAAACCTACGGTATGATATTCTCCCGCAGATATTTCTATAATTCCGCCCCAATCTCTGATATCACACTGTCTGTTTTTGTTGTTCCCGCAGGCAATAACCGTTCCGTCTTCTTTTAGTCCGACCGTAAAATCTTTTCCTGCAGATATCGCAACTATATGTTCCCATTTTGAAACATTACACTGTCCGTAATAATTGTTCCCGCAAGCAACTACCGTTCCGTCTTTTTTTAATCCGACCGTATGGCAATTTCCTGCAGATATTGAAACTATATCGTGCCAATGTGCTACATCACATTGTCCGTTATCATTATTTCCGCAAGCAACTACTGTCCCGTCTTTTTTTAGACCTACCGTGTGGTATCCTCCGGAAGATAACGATTTATATTTTGTATTTTTTATTTTATATATTGCTTTATATTTACAAAGCTTATTTATTCCTTTAAAAGTTATTGAATTTGAAACGCCTATATTTTTTTCCGTTTTCATTCCCAAATGTTTAACATTGAATGATGTTAATTCTTTTTCAAGATTATCGTTTACGGAAAACATAGGTTTTATATCGAACTGGTATTGTGTTTGATACATTAGTTCCGCTTTTTCTTTACCTATACCCAAAAAGTCATACTCCAAAGAATATTTTTTCTTATTATATTTTATATTCATAATAAAATCGCTTACATTAAATTCATCTACAGATACCAACTTAACATCCTGTTCGATTTCATCGTAAAAATTTGCAGTTTGAAAATAGTTCAATTTTTCGGTAAACGGATTTGTAACATATATCATTGAATACAATATTTCATTTTCGTTTTCGAATAAATCCTTTTTTTTATATTCTTCCAAATCTTTCTTTTTCCTTTCTATACGTTCATCATACTCTTCTTGTGTTTCCCACTGACTTTTTTTTATGGCATTATGTACCAACTTTATCTGTTCATCATAAAAAGATGCTGTCTGTTTTTTGTTCTTTTCCAATATCTTTTCAAATTCATCCGTTAACTCTGTTATTTCCTGCTTTACTTTTGCGGCTTCCTGTATTGCCTGTTGTATCGTAATATCTTTATCAGCATCCCAAGAATCTATCATTTGTTGCGCTTTTACTTCCAATGTTTTTATTTCAATTTGATTTTCAAGATTAATCTTTTTTATAGCATCCTTTTCTTGTTCTATCTGTATCTTTAATTCCATCAATTCTTGTTTTATCTGCCTTTGTTTTTGGCTTTGGTTTGCAAAAGATATGCCGCTAAACAATGATATCATTATTATAAATAAAATAAACTTTTTCATATAAATTCCCGGGTTGTTTTATATAACTGTCTTTAATTTAAACTAAATTTATAAGTTAAATATAATACTACCTTATTTAACAAATTGCAAATTATTAACATATTATAAACATATAAACTTTACTATATAAAAAATATATAATGTATATTATATTTATCATTAAATTATATAATACATATTATATAGTACATTAAAATTCAAAACATACACAACAAGTATAAACAAACAAAACAAAAGTTTTAGGCATTTAGATACTTTACAGGGATTTTAACTATGCACTTTTTTACAGCCTTTTGGCAGCATAAAGGGGCATGAGTATCTTCCGGAAAAAAGATAGCAAACTCCCCTTTCTTTAAATTTATATATGTGTCAGGAATGTTTGAATAAAAAGATATATCCTTTTTAGGATTGTACTTTTTTAACACTTTAAACTTCTTATCAAAAAACTTCCACCCTATTTTTTCTTTACCTGAAACTACATATTGTAAATCTATATATTTTTTATGTTTTTCCAATACCTGCTCTTTTTTAGGTTTAGGATCACATGTTTGAACAACTGCATAAATACTTTTTGTTATGTTATATTTACCATCCAAAGTTTTATTATCAATATTTTCAACTATATAATCAAAAACAATATTCAATTGCGGGAAAAAATTTAATATATTCTTATAATTCTTTATTGATGATACCAACATTTCCCCTCCCTTGCCTTTCTGCCGTTAAAATGCTTCCATCAAAGTAAAATATGTTCCTTGCGATTCATTCGAATAAGCAAAATCTATCCTGAAATTCATTCTCGGGTTATCTTTTATCTTTATTCTTACACCAAAACCTGCAGCCGTCTTTATCTTATTTAAATCTATATCTTCCAAACTTTCATAAACATTTCCTACACCGGTAAATAATGCCAACCAAATACTATTTGTTATTTTTATTTTAAGTTCCGGTTGAAGAGCCAATAAAATATTGTCAGAAAATCTGTTGGCATAAAAACCTCTTAACAGGTTTGAACCGCCTAACGCAGGTAAAACTTGTACCGGTGCATTTCCGTTTATAAATTCAGTATAAAACTGATAGGAAAACAATAATTTTTTATTATAAATATAAAAATAATTTCTGAAATCAAACTCTGTTTTTGAATAATTATACTTACTGCCAAACCTGTTGTTGTAAAGGAGATAATCCGCTCTTATAAAAACTCCTTTTGTAGGATATATATTACTGTCTCTTGTATCAAACTTTGCTTTAAATCCGAATCCGGAAATAACCCCGTTTGTTTTACAATATTGAAGTTGCCCGTCGGCATCGGTATCCTGTATGGTCATATCCGATAAATCATATTGTACGCCGAACATTAAATTATCTATTATTTTTCTTGAAAAACCTATTCCAAATCCGTGAGCTCTGTTAACAAACTCTTCTTCGTCGTCTTTTTCGGTATCATTTCCTATACCGTAAAATTTTCTTAAAAAATTTGTATAAATAAGTTTCCCTTCCAACAAATAATTTTGATTATCAAAATAAATTGCGGGAGCAACTCCAAAAGTAAACTGATTTTTTAATGTGTACAAGGCAAACAAATTTAATGCCGAAAAATGTTTTTGATTATCGGATTTAAAATGTAATATATCGGTAAAAACCAAACCTAAACTTGTTTCCGGAGCATAAAAAGGAAACAGAAAAAAAATATTTTTTGACTGACTGTATGCTTGAGATACGGATAATAATAAAATAAGTGATATTAATGTAAAAATTTTTTTCATTTATTTTGTTTACTCTCTATTTCATTAAACGGCTCCAAATGAACCAATACATCCAAAATATCTTCGTTCGATTTCATAAGATTTAATTTTACTTCTTCGGATATATCATGACCTTCTTGAACCGATATATTACCGTCAACCAATATATGCATATCAACAAAAAAAGTTTCACCGGCTTTTCTTGTTCTTATATCATGAACTTCTTTAACATCTTTTGTTTGCAATGCAATTTGTTCTATCTTTGATAAAGTTTCACTGTCAACACTCTCATCCAAAATACTCAATATAGATTTTTTAAATATTGTATATGCAGGATAAATAATAAATACCGATACCACAATTGCACCTATGGCATCAAGCCATATTAATTTAGGAAATATTGCCGCTATTATAATTACTATTGCTACAGGCAAAGAACTTATTGCATCGGATCTGTGATGCCAGGCATTTGCTTTTACCGCAGGCGATTTCAACATATTTGCTTTTTTTACCGTATATCTGTAAAGCCACTCTTTTGATATTATAGACAACATCGCACCGACAAATGCCACCAAACTCGGCGACTGAATATTGTTTTGTTTCAATGCCAATATTGCTTTAGCAAAAATAGATATACCTACAAAAGCTAAAGCTATGGCAATAAAAATTGTAACCAATAACTCTATTTTTCTGTGTCCGTATTGATGCTCTTCATCTGCCGGAGCCAACCAATATTTTACACCGAAAATTATAGATAAATCCGTTGCCAAATCGGAAAAACTGTGAACACCGTCGGCTATTAAAGCCTGACTGTTTCCCAAATATCCTATAACAAGTTTTGTTATCGACAGAAATAAGTTTACTATTATTCCAACAACAGTAACATTCTTTATTTCTTTCTCTTTATTTTCCATTTAATTGTTTTGAAACCTCATATACGGCAATAGAACATGCAACCGCAGCATTTAAAGATTGAGATTTTCCCCACATATCTATTTTTATTTTGTTATCAACGATATCCAAAACGTCTTTGTTTATACCGTTGGATTCATTACCTATTATTATTGCAGTACTGTTTTTAAATTTAAACCTTGATAAAACATTGTCGGTATCCAACGAGAAAGCACAAGTGTTTATTTGTTTTTGTTTCATTTGCAACATCAAAGAAACTATATCACATTCTTGAATTACGGGTATATTAAAAATTGCTCCCATTGTTGATCTTATAACTTTATCGCCATAAACATCTGCGGAATTTTTTGATATAAAAATTCCTTTACATCCGAAAGATTCCGCCGTTCTTATAATTGTACCCATATTTCCGGGATCTTGTAATGTATCTATTACAACAAAAATACCTTTTCCGGATAATATTGTTTCTTTATCGAACTTCTTCTTTTCAACAACAGCCAAAATTTCCTGAGGTGTTTTTGTATCGGAAATCTTCTTAAATATTTTTTCCGTCGTTATATATTTTTTATCTGCAACAAAATCTTTATATTTGTCCGTGCATAAAACAAATTCGATTTTCCAATCTTTGGGAATTTCGGATACTTGTTTAAAACCTTCAACAACAAACAAAGATTTTTCATCTCTGTTTTTCTTTTCTTTTAAAGAAATTACCGATTTAATAATATCGTTATGAACACTTTCTATAAACATTTTAACCTTATATAAACTTTAATTCCTGTTTATCTTTT
>CACWKJ010000080.1 GCA_902761395.1 uncultured Elusimicrobium sp.
TTAACGATTATAGTTTTATTCGTTTGTGTTTATTTTATGTTGTCCATGCAGGTAGCAATAAGTAATAAGCAGATGTTGGGTTTATTTGTTTTACTTGCAGCAATTTTTTCGTTGGTCATATTTTATTTTAAGTATGAAGCAAAGAGAATAAATTTAGATAATATCAAAGTTTTAATAATATCGTTTATCACATTAATTTCGTTGTCATCTTTCCAAATTTATACAAGCCAAATGCCGCAAATATCTTTTCCTTTATCGGTATTTACGGTTTTGATTGCATTATTGGTATCGGTAAGAGTAAGTGTAGTTTATACATTTGTAATGGCAATATTTTTTATTTTAATAGATGATTTTTCCATAATACTTCCTTTAATTCATATAGCAGGCGGTTTGGTGTCGGTAATAAATATAAGAAAAATCAGAAGCAGAGCAGGATTTATAAAAGTAGGTATAAATATATTTGTTGCAATGACAATTCCGTTACTGTTTTTCTATTTGTTTGATGTGTTGCCGTTGGTGGAAACAAAAGAAAATATTGCAAATGTTATATTAAACACTTCTTTATCTAACTTCTTTATAAATGTTGTTTATGTTTTGGTAAATGCATCGTTGTCGGTTCTTATGATATTGGCACTGCTTCCGTTATTTGAATCTTTATTTTCAAGAACAACAAATATGAAACTTGTAGAACTTTCCGACTTTAACAGCCCGTTATTGAAAAGATTGATGGAAGAAGCTCCCGGTACATATCATCACAGTTTGATGACAGCATCAATCGCGGGAAATGCTGCCGAAGCCATAGGGGAAAATGCATTGCTTGCCAGAGTTTGTGCTTATTATCATGATATAGGTAAACTAAAAAATCCGGAGTATTTTATAGAAAACCAAAATGGTGCCAAAAATCCGCACGATGAAATTTCACCTTCTATGTCCGGGTTGGTGTTGGTATCGCATGTTAAAGACGGTGTGGCTTTAGCAAAACAATACAATATAGACCAAGTTGTAATAGATGCAATAAATCAACATCACGGAACATCGTTAATACAATATTTCTATTATAAAGCTTTGGAAAAAGACAGCAGTGTTAATGAACAGGATTTCAGATATCCCGGTCAAAAACCTACAACAAAAATTGCGGCAATACTTATGATATCGGATTCCGTGGAAGCTGATATCGGATTCCGTGGAAGCTATATCAAGAACATTAAAAGAAACTTCCGCGGGAAAACTTAAAGAAACGGTGGAAAAAGTTATAAACAATAAATTTGCCGACGGACAATTTTCGGATTGTCCGATAACATTAAAAGATTTATTTGAAATATCCGAAAGTGTTACAAACACCTTATGCTCAATATACCACGCCAGAATAGAATACAAAAATGCAGGAAAGAAATGAAAAAGAAAGAACTTATATTTACAGGTTTTGATAAAAAAATAGTTCCGTTGATGAAAAAGACGGCTGAGTTTGCTTTAAAATATGAAAAGGTAAAACAATACAATATAAGTTTTACAATGGTAAGCGATATTGATATAAAAAAAATGAACAGAAAATACAGAAAAGTTAACAGAATAACCGATGTTATTTCTTTCCTTGTAGATAAAAAACTTTTCATGGGTGATATATACATATCCGATAACAGACCTAAAAAAAATGCAAAGAAATACGGTTTTTCTTATGAACAGGAATTATGTTATCTTGTAATACATTCGATTTTACATTTGGAAGGATATACGGATTATTTTCCAAACAGGATAAAATATTCAAATGTATATTTTCTTAGCATTACTTTTATTAATCTTTTTTTTAATGCTTTCCGCATTTTGGTCGGCTTCCGAAATAGCATTAAACAGCTTGTCCAGATACAGAGTGAAGAAACTTATAGTCTTAAAAAAATCAATAGCCGAACCTTTGTTAAGATGGCTTAACAGTCCATACTATTTGTTGACTGTTATATTAACCGGCAATGTTTTATCCGACATGATGGTGAGTTTTTTGTTTAGTTCGTTGGCTGTTACAATTTTTTATATGATAAACAGAAACGTGTTGGATGTTATTACATGGATAGTTGCAACATTTACCGTTTTGATAATAGGTGAAATAACTCCGAAAATTTACAGTAGAGCAAATTCCCAAAAAGTGGCATTGTTAACAGTTCCGTTACTTTCACAAATAGAACATGTTACAAAACCTTTCCTTTATCCGATAATGAAAATATTGGACTTAATGTTTAATAAAGATGATGAAAAAGATAAGTATCCTGCTCTTACCAGAGAGGAAGTCGAGACTTTAATTTCCGAAGCTGACAAACAAGGTATTTTCGATAAAAACATAAGTACAATGTTAGAAAAATCAGTCGGTTTTACGGAAACTATTGCCGTAAAAATAATGACACCGTTTAAAGATATAGAAGCGGTAAATTTCGATGATGATAACGAAAAATTTATAGATATGATAGTCGAAACTGCCAGAAGCAGAGTTCCTGTTTATAAGGGAACGAAAGAAAATATTATAGGTTATGTTCATATTAACGATATTTTGTGGTTATGGAAAGAGAAAAAAGAAAGTTTTATAAAAAAATCCATTAAACCGGCATATTTCATTAATCCTGATAAAAAAATAAGTGAATTGTTAAAAGAGTTACAGGAAGGAACAACACATATAGCTTTTGTAAAAAACAAGAAAGACAGAATAATAGGTATGGTAACATTGGAAGATATAGTTGAAGAAATAGTCGGTGAAATACTTGATGAATATGATGAAGAATAGGAAAAAATGGTACAGATAATTATAAAATTTATAATCTTTTTATTGTTTATGTTTTCGGCAGCATTTTTTTCCGCTGCGGAAACGGCGATAACCAGTCTTACAAGTTCAAATATAAGAAGAATAAAAGAAAGATACAATAAATTGTACAGATATGTAGCTTATTGGGAACAGTATCCCGATGATGTAATTACCACAATGATAGTATGGATGAATCTTTCCGTTGTTGCAATCGGAGTTTCAACAACTTCTATGGGGCTTGATATTATAGGGTTATATAATTTAGATAAAGCTTTATGGATAAGTATATTTCCGGTAATAGCAATAGTGGTAACATTGATATTCACAAATCTTATACCCAAAGCTTTCGGCAGATACAAAGCAGATAAATTTGCAATAAAAGCTTTACCTGTCGTAATAAAATTTACAACAATAACAAGAGGCTTAAATATTTTTTTGGTTTCTATTTCCAACGATATACTTAAAGTTGTCGGAAGGAAAACGCAGGAACCTAAATTGATGCAACCGGATGAAGTTGAGTTTTTGTTATCCAACGAAAATGTTTCTCCGTTATCAAAAACTTCGAGGAGTATCATTAACAGAATTATAGAATTCAGAAAAACAAAAATTACACAGGTTATGATATCTAAATCCGAAATTTTGGCAGTAAATATCGAGCAACCGAGAGAAAAATTGATGAGTGAAATTATAGATACACAATTTTCGAGAATTCCCGTATACAGAGATTCAATAGATAATATTATAGGGATAGTTACGGCAAAAGATATTGCAATGGCATGGAGAAACGGAGAAGTGTTGGCGATAGAAGATTTAATAAGACCCGTATATTATGTTCCCGAAACAGCATATGTAAAACAGATTTTGACGGAATTTAAAAAAGGTAAAGATCATATGGCAATAGTTGTAGATGAATTCGGTTCTACGATAGGCCTTGTGACAATGGAAGATTTGCTTGAAGAAATTGTCGGAGAAGTGTGGGATGAATATGATGAAAAAGACGGTAATATAAAAATGTTAACCGATGGCAAATATTTAATAAACGGATACGAATCGATTTCCGATGTAAACGATGAATTAAAACTTAATATTCCGGAAAATCATTTTTCCACCATAAACGGATGGGTATTGGAACATTTCGGATATATTCCAAGAAGATATGAAAAATTTACCTGGAACAATTTGGAAGTTGAAATAGAAAGTGTTGAACCAAAAAAAGTAAAGAGAATTATTTTGAAGATAAAATAAAATGTATTACAACATAAAAGCATTAATACTCAATACAAAGTTGGTTTCGGAAGCAGATAAAATTATTACCGCATATACCGATAAATGGGGTAAAATTTATGCTGTTGTTCCCAGTGCAAAAAAAATAGTTGCAAAACTTAATGCCGCTACGGAACCTGTTACCGAAAGCGAATTGATTGTTTATCAAAATTCACAATATTCAAGGCCGACCGTTACCGGAGCAAGAATTTTAAATAACAACACACCGGTAAAACAAGATTTTCACAGGAACTTGTTGGCATTTTATGTTTGTGAAATAAGTGACAAATTTGCACCTGTGCATTTGCCGAGCAAAAAAAAATATGAGTTAATCGCAAGAACCTGGGATTTGCTTGCAACTTCAAAAACCCCGTTAAGAGTGTTGACCGCATTTTCTTTAAGATTGCTAAAAATATCCGGTTACAGCATGGTAGACTATTTAAAAAGAAACTATTCAAATATAAAAAGAGAAGATATTTTATACTTAAAAAAAATTGCAAATTGTTCCGGTGATTCGTTGGATATAATTGAAGAATTTAAAAATAATGATGATAAAGTTATGTGGAATTATGTTGAAAGTTATATTAAAACATATATTCCGCAACCTGCCGTGGGGACTTTTTTAAAGAAAATAGATTATATTAATTGATTCTGTTTTATTGTAAAAAATATTATAAAATTATAAACTATTATCCGTTATAAATACAGTTAGGAGTATTTTTTTATGAAGGCACAAAAATTTTTAAGTTTGTTTTTATTAATAGGTATATTTTTTATTGTTTCATGTAAAGGTAATAATTTTGAAAAGGCATTAGCTTATCAGACCGACGGAGAATATGAAAAAGCCATAGATTATTACGGTAGAGCAATAAATAAAAATGATAACGCTGCCGAAGCGGAAAAAAATATAGGAGATATTTATTTTTCGCACGATCAGTATGACTATGCTTTTGAATGTTACGGAAGAGCAATAGAGTTAGGGTCCGAATCTGCCATTGATACGGTGATAAAGTTTAGTTCTTTCGGTGATGAATCCGTAAGAAATTTGGTTGCAAAAACTCTTTCGGGAATTAAAAATTCCGAATCTTCGAATCTTATTTTTAATAAATTGGTGGATGTGTTAAAAGGCGGAGATAATAATAAAATTATAGATACTCTCGAAATTATATTTAAGCTCGATAGAGATATCTCTCCTATGGCAAAAGATATTATTCCGTTGTTGGACAGTGAGAATCTTATAATAAAACAAAAAGTTTTAGCAATTCTTCCGAAATTTCCGAAAATAGTTTCCGAAGATGAAGAATGTTTTAATAAAATAATCGGATATTTGTCTCAGAAAAACGATATGTTGAAAACCGGTGCAATAGATTGTTTGGGAGAAATGAAAAAGTATTCAAAAAAAGCACTGCCTATTCTTGTAAATATGGCGGCTAATGATCCTGTAATTAGAGAAAAAGCTTTAAATGCTGTTGCTAAAATAGGAATACCTACGAAAGAAGAAGCTGCAAATATGTATGAATTTTTTAAAGACAAGCCTAATGAAATAAAGATACAAATATTAAGTGTGTTTGAAAATATGGCTAAAAAAGATGATAAAGTAAAAGAATATGTTCCTAACATATTGATGTTCTTGAAATACAGTGATTCTTCAGTAAAACAAAAAACAAGATCGGTTTTAACAAAAATCGGTAAAGCTTCCGAATCAACAATACCGGAACTTATTGAGTTGTTGAAAGAAGATAATACGGAAATTGTTTCAAGAGTAATTTACGAACTCGGTGATTTTGGTAAAACAGCTTCGGATGCTGTTGAACCTTTGAAAAAATTGGCGGAAACAACAAAAAACAGTGATATTAAAAAAATAGCGACGGATGCTTTACAAAAAATTCAATAAGTATTCGCATAGATTTTTTGAAAAGGAACTGTCTTGTTATATATAATAAGATAGTTCCTTTTTTTTAAGGATAAAAAATAATGACAAAAAAAATATGTGTTTTTTGCGGTTCAAACAGCGGATATAACGAAATATATGCTAATGCTGCGAAACAGTTTGCAAAAGAAATAGTTAAAAACAATATGACGCTTGTTTACGGCGGCGGCAAAGTCGGTATTATGGGAATAATTTCAAAAGAAATTATGGATAACGGCGGTAAAGTTATAGGTGTAATACCTGAATTTTTAAATAATATGAATTTAGGGAACAAAAATTTAACCGAAATGAAAGTCGTTTCCGATATGCATGTAAGAAAAAAAACAATGTATGAAATATCCGATTATTTTGTTGCATTACCCGGCGGGATAGGTACATTTGAAGAGATAACCGAAATTATAACTTGGAAACAATTAAATATTCATAATAAACCGGTGGCGATTTTGAATATAAATAATTTTTATGATAATTACATAAATTTATTACAGAAATCCGTAGACGAAGGTTTTATGAAACAAGTTCATGTAAGTAATATTATAGTTGAATCGGATTGTACTAAGCTTATAGACAGATTAAAATCCGCAAAAGATAAACAGGAATTAAAGTTTATATAAGGTTAAAATGTTTATAGAAAGTGTTCATAACGATATTATTAAATCGGTAATTTCTTTAAAAGAAAAG
>CACWKJ010000081.1 GCA_902761395.1 uncultured Elusimicrobium sp.
CCTGTTACATCATACGAAGCTTCCGGTTACAACTCTGAGAAAAGTATAGAAAACAAAATAAATAAGGCAATAACAAACAGAAAACATTTTAAACAAACAATTACATCACATTATTTAATTGTGGTTATATTGTTCTCAATATTAATACTTGCCTACTTACTGGAACAAATAAACCGCTATAGACGCAGATTTAGATTTCTTAGATCCTAAATCGAGTCCGGAATGACAAACGACTGGATTGCCGCACTTCGTTCGCAATGACGGAAATGTGCAAAAAATGCACATTTCTTTTTTTTTGTTATGGTCGTTTAAGACCTTAAGATTTTAGGTTAGAATGAAGAAACCTAAAACAACAATTTATAATTTATAATTTACAATGTATAATTATAAGGGTTGGAAAGAATTGAAGTCTTTGTCGTTTGTCGTTTGCCGTTAAAAAAGAACGAATAGTTTGAGATGAACTGAAGTATTTTAGAATTGCGGTGTAGCGGTACATAAGATTTTAAAATACAAAAGTGTAGTCCAAACTATTCGTTCGATATAATACTGATTTATTTTTAACTCAATTTACTTTTCCATCACAGCATCCGCTCCAGTATACTCCTCAAGTGAATTTTCTCTAACCTGAATACATGCATAACTAACAGGTGAATCCGAAGATGCACTAAACTGTCTTTTAACTGACGGTGCTACCTTAATTACATCCCCTTCGGAAAATTCTATTTTTTCTCCGTCGAGAACTGCCGTTCCATTACCGGAAAGAGCAATATAGATTTCTTCATTCTTTTTATGGTAATGAACAAAAGGTACACCTACACCCGCAGGAAGATTATTTATGCTTACTTCCGCACCGGTTAACCCAAGTACATCGTGTAACTCTGTTCTCGGATCTTGTTTTGCATTCCATTTACTGAACTTTGACATTTTTATTTATCCCCCTTTTTGTTTCTGGTTCCGGTATTATCCGAACCTCTAATCTCTTCATGATAAAAATAATCTACAACTATCGGATGTCCCTGAGGAACTCTGCCGTAAGGCATTTCATTATCCACAAACGAACAACCGTTTTTCTTAGCCATATCTTCAGCTTTCTTTTCCAAATTTTCAAAATAGTTACGATTATGCTTATTATAAATTTCGTTATATAACGGTACCAAATTAGGATATTTGTTTTTGATATAATCCAGAATAGTTTTTTTAAATCCACCTCGTAAATTTAAATTTTCAAGCCAAAACAAATCGCATTGATTTTTTACCAGTTCGAATATAGCTTCAAAATCCGTAATACCCGGAAATACCGGCGACACAAAACATACGGTACGAATACCGGCATCGTAAACTTTTTTCATTGCCGAAATCCTTCGTTCGATACTAACGGCACAATCCATATCATTTTTAAAATTCTCGTCTAATGTATTAACAGACCAAGAAACGGTAACCTGCCCCAACTCTTTAATAAGATCTATATCACGAACTACAAGATCCGATTTGGTACATATAAGTATATCCGCATTGCTGCCTTTAAGTTGTTCAAGCAATTTGCGAGTATTACAAAACTGTTCTTCTTGCGGAAGATACCCGTCCGTTACGGAACCTATTACAACTCTTTGTCCTGCATATTTTTGAGGATTATTTATTTCTTGCCAATGTTTTACATCAAGAAATGTTCCCCAATCTTCACTATGACCCGTAAACCGTTTCATAAAAGAAGCATAACAATATTTACATGCATGAGTACAACCTACATAAGGGTTAACCGAATATCCACCTACAGGCAAACCGGACTTTGTCATAATATTTTTTGTTTCCACTTCCGCTATAATGATGCCGTCTTTTTCTGTTTGTACCATACTTTTTGAGCCTCCAAAACTTTATTAAATTCATACGGCATTTCTTGAACAATATTTTTTTCACCGACTACACAAACAAGATCTTCTTTCATGAAAACAGGAATATTAAGCAAATGTGCCTGTTTTGTAAGAGAATATGCCCAAACAGGATCTGTTTGTACTTTTTTGCTTTGTGCACCAGTCATAGTACCTATAACAATCCAATCTATACCCTCCAAATCCACTTTACCGGGATCGTCGTACAACGGTTCAAAAGTTACATGATAATGTTTTGCATGTACATTTTTTCTTAAAGCATCTATTCGCCACAATTCCGCTTTTCTTGTAACCGTAACACCAAACCAAACATTTTCCAAATCCGTTTCAAAATTAAGCAAATCAGGCCGTTTTGTAAGGAACAAAAACTGATGTTGCGGATTTTCGGATATTTTTTCAAATACGGCATCGCACCACTGTTTTTTCCAACAGGCAAAATCACTCATACCTGCTAAAAGAAAATTTTGCGGACGGGCTTTATCCATTAAACGAAGCTTTTTCGGAAAAAATTCGGGTTTCGAAAAGTCTTCTGTTATATGATAGCGGTTAACATTGTTTTTTGCATAACAATAATTACAACCTATATTACAACCTATTACCAAATTCATATTCTGAATTTTATCTTTAATACAAACACTCATTTTTGTTGCCCTTCTTCAAGGTTTTTACGAACACGATCGAGATATTCTTCAAATATTGTTATTTCTTTATCGGAAAAACCTTTATAAAAAATTTTTTCCATTTGATTGGAAACGGAACTGAATTCCTCTTTTAAAGAACGGGCTTTTTTCGTTAAATAGAGCAAAGTTTTTCTTTTATCGTTATCTGCCTGTACTCTGCGAATTAAACCTTGTTTTTCCATTCTTTCCAACATTGTTGTAAGAGAAGTTATTGCAAGACCACACTTTTCGGAAACAAATTTTATTGGAATACCGTCTTTATTCCAAAGCACATAAAGTATTCTGCCTTGTGCACCATTAAATGCATCTACACCTTTATTAACTAAAATCTTTTCAAAAATTCTATCCCCGAGTTGCTTTACTTTTGATACCAAAAAGCCACCGTTCATAAAACAATTACTCCTATATCGTAGTTTTTTTAAAATATTACCATATAGTAGTATTTTTTGTCAAGCAATTTTTTGTTGGATGCTTTCAAAGAGTTTCAAGATTTTTACCGTTGCCGTTTGCAGCTTTCAAAGAATTTTAAAGCTTTTAAGTCGTTAGAGAACGAATAGTTTGAGACGAGCTGAAGTATTTTAGAATTGCGGTGTACATTTCGCGTAAGCGGTACATAAGATTTTAAAATACAAAAGTGTAGTCCAAACTATTCGTTCGCTATAAAAAAGGATTTAGAAAATGTTATATCGCAGATAGTCCCTTTTCTAAATCACTGATGATATCCTCCACATTCTCCAACCCCACCGACAATCTCACCATTCCCGGATTAATTCCGCAAGCAATTAACTGCTCATCGGTCAACTGTCTGTGTGTAGCAGATGCAGGATGAAGAACACAAGTTCTTATATCTGCAACATGCACTTCGTTTGAAGCCATTTGTAAGTTGTCCATAAACTTAATTGCAGGTTGTTTACCGCCTTTGATTGTTATAGACATTACTCCGCTTTGACCTTTAGGCAAATATTTTTGTGCTAAATCGTGATATTTGTTACCTTTAAGTCCAGGATAGTTAACATGCTCTATTTTAGGATGTTTTTCCAAATATTTTGCTACTGTTATTGCATTGGAACAATATCTTTCCATTCTGACTGCAAGAGTTTCAAGCCCGAGATTTAACAAAAATCCGGAATGTCCTGAAGGATAAGCTCCGAAATCTCTCATAAGTTGCATTCTTGCTTTTATTATGTATGGTGCAAACGGATATTTTTTCGTGTATATCGTTCCGTGATAAGATTCGTCGGGCTCTGTAAATTCGGGAAACTTTCCGCTTGTAAAATCGAATTTGCCGGAATCTACTATTACTCCCCCGCCCTGCACTGCATGACCGTCCATATATTTTGTTGTTGAATGAATAACGATATCCGCACCGTAATCTATAGGTTTGCAAAGTATAGGTGTAGCAAATGTGTTATCTACTATTAAAGGAATTTTGTTTGCATGAGCAACTTTAGCAAATCTTTCTATATCGAACACTTGCAAAGACGGGTTGGTTAATGTTTCACCGAAAATTGCTTTTGTGTTGGGTTTTATTGCTTTTTGTATTTCTTCTTCCGTTGCATCCACATCAACGAAAATACATTCTATTCCGAGTTTTTTAAGTGTAAAAGCAAAAAGGTTTATTGTTCCGCCGTAAATTGCAGATGCACTTACAAAACTGTCCCCTGAATTACAAAGGTTCAAAATAGACATTAACGATGCCATTTGTCCCGAGCTTGTGCACATTGCTGCAGCACCGTGTTCAAGGTCTGCAATTCTTTTTTCCACAACATCCACCGTAGGGTTGGTGAACCTTGAATATATATGATTTTTTGTAGGATCATCGAAAACTTCCGCAATTTCCTGTGTGGAAGTATAACGGAATGTGGTACTTTGATATATCGGCATAACTCTTGGTCCGCCGTTTACGGGTGTGTAACCCGAGTGTAAACATTTTGATTCGTCTTTCATTTCTTTTACCTCTTGATTTAGCTTACAACTTAAAGCTTATAGTTTAATGCTAAGATTATATAAAATTTTTAGCAAAAATTTATATAATAACAATATGGAAGAAATGGATTTAACAGTATATAAGATACTTTTTGTGATATTTATCTTAATAGCTGCTGCATATGTTTTTATTGAAGGCCTTTCCGTAAAAACAATTAAAATAATTCCTACAGAAACAGAAGTAACTGCATATTTTAATAAAAAATCGGCATGGCTGCTGTTTAAAGAGAAAAAAGAAGTTATACCGGAAATAAGACAAGCTATAATAACTAAACAGCAAGCTTATAAGTCCGGGCTTTTTTATCTTCATTATGTAGGATTAGAAACTTATTCCGGACAAAGAACACTAATTCGTGTTATATTCGGTTTTTATGAGTCTTACTCTGCACTAAAATTACAAAATCAAATAAATGATTCAATACAAAACAGAACTCCTTTTACAAAGACATTTAGACAAACAGAACAAATGTTTATAGGGCTTTTTTTTATT
>CACWKJ010000082.1 GCA_902761395.1 uncultured Elusimicrobium sp.
TTTTATATTAAAACGAATATTTTACTCCAAAGTTAAGTCCTACCCCTTGCCTGGAACCTGTTCTTCCGTCTATCTCTCCATAAAAACTCCACGGAGTTTCTAAGAAATCTTTTGTAACACCAATTCCGCATTCATAGTAAGGATCCATACTTAATGCTTTTATAGATTTCCCATTTACCTCTGCAGCAGCTTCACCGAAATTAAAAGAAGCACTTATTAAACCGTATGGTGTCCAACCGTTATTCAATTCCAAACTTGCTTTCACTCCGGGTTCTATATGCACATTATTTATATCTTCTGCATTTACTTTATATCCTTGAGTATTTGTATAGTCTTTCGTATTTATCCCTATATATGCAACCATTAAGTTAGGTTCTATTATCCAATTATTTCCCACTTCAAAATTGTATCCGGCTTTTGCAGCTACTGCATAGCTTGTCATATCTACATCATCAGTTCCAAAATCAGTTTCAGAACTTGATTTTGTTATATCCGCATTTACTGTTGCTCCGATATAATAATTTTCTTTTACCAACATTCCCGTTACACCGAGATAATAACCGTTATTATTAATTTTTATATCACTAAATTTTTGATTTGAAGCATTATATCCGAAATATACTGATACCATTTTATCTTCAGCTACAGGCAAATCTATTCCGGCTAATGTTCCGTATATTGTTGTATCTATATCTTTGCTCATACCGGACAAACTCAAAGTTTCGTTTGACGCATACGGCCTTACCCATACACCTCTTTGTATTTCGCTATCACCTTTGAAAACTTGATTTGATGCGGATGCATATAGTTTAGAAGTTTGAGCGCTATTTTGTTTTTTACTTTTTGCTCTGGTATCCATACCGACAAAAGCTTGATTTATCGTCGCTATTTTTGTAAAAGAACCGCCTATCAAGCCTAAAACCGCCGCTTCATGTGTCAATGGATTTGCTACTCGTGTTTTTTCAAAAAAGCTCATCGTTCCGGTACTTGTATCATAACTAACTTTGTATTTGTACAAATCCGAAGATGCAGAATCTATCGATTCTACATTATCTTTTATTACATCTGTTTTTATGAATTCTAAATCAACTTTATCTTTTGTCATGTCTGAAATTACGTTTATTGCAGTTACTTTTATTGTACCTTCGATATCATAACCATCCGTTGATATAGTATCCATTTTTTCGTTTTGTAAATCTGCATCTACCGCCAAATTCAAATTGTTTGTTACTGTTAAGTTGTTGAATGCAATATCTTCAATAACAGTATTTGCTATATCTATTGTTGCATTATCTATCGTTGTCGAACCTGCAAACCATTTTCCGTTTTCGGTTAACTTCACTGTTCCGGCATAAATGTTTACATCTCCACTAAAGCCTGACATATCTTCATTTAATATTATAGTACCTGATGCATCCGACAATGTTCCGGATTTATTGATATTCAACTCGGAAGTTGGAAAAACAGATCTTATTTTATCGTTAAATGTTATCTTAGCATCCTTACTTGCAAATAAATTTATTTTTCCTGCCCCAATTCCATCATCGTCCGCACAAATTGCACAAGAGCCGTTATCATCCGTGTTTCCGTCAAAAAGAATATCGTTTGTGTTTGCTATCAAATTAACTGTTCCTTTAGTATATATTGCTCCGCCACTCCTTGCCGAATTATTTTTAAACAGTGCTCCGTCTTTTATTGTTAAGGTAGAATCGCTTCCGTTTGATATCGCCCCGCCATAAGCATTACTTACATTACCTTCGAATATAACATTTGCTCCTATTTCAATATTACCTTTTATCTCGTGATTAAAAGCATTTCTGTTATTACTTATTGCTCCGCCATAATAATTGCCGCTATTACCGATAACCTTATTGTACGAAAATATTGCATTTGCCCCTATTTTCAAACTTCCGTAGTTATCTATTGCTCCTCCGTCAAGATTTGATGTATTTGAAGAAAAAACGACATTGTTACCTATTTCGATTTCAGGAGCAAAATCAATCGAATCGGAATATATTGCTCCACCGGCAGAACCTGATGTATTTAATATGAAACTAACATTATCTCCTATAGTTATTTTACCTTCTTCATTACTTATTGCACCGCCTGTCCCCGTAGCAGAATTATTTTCAAATTTTGTCTCGTTAGTTGTTAATATTGTAAGAGTCCCTGAAGAAGAAACTGCAAACACTCCACCGTAACCGGATTGTTTGAAATTGGAATAAACTTGTCCAACTACGGTACTGCTTCCGTTTATTTCATAATGATCCGTCGCAAAAGCATAACAGTAAACAAAACAAATTAATGTTAAAGCATAAAAAAATGATTTTAATTTAAACATAGAAAAATTCTCCTGTTTTTTCTAAAACTTCATTATATCAAATATTATCCAATAACTTTTTTGTGTATTCGTGTACAGGGTGTTCAAAAATTTCTTTTTTATTTTTTTGTTCCACTATTTCCCCTTTATACATTACTGCAACATAGTCGGAATATTTTTTTGCTATTAAAATGTTGTGAGTTATCATTATCATAGTTAAATTCAATTCTTTTTTAAGTTCGGCAAACAATTCCAAAATTTGTTTTTGAACCGTTAAATCAAGTCCGGAAGTCGGCTCATCGGCTATAAGTAATTTAGGATTGTTTATTATAGCCATAGCTATTAAAACTCTTTGTTTTTGCCCGCCGGAAAGTTGGTGCGGGTAAGAATTATATATTCTTTCAAAATCGTCGAGTTTTACTTTTTCGAAAACATCTTTTATTCTTTTTATTTTTTCTTCTTTAGTTAAATTTTTGTTATACACTTCCAATGCTTCCGTAACTTGTTTTCCTGCAGTTATTACGGGATTTAAATAAGAGTGAGGATCCTGCAACACTATCGAAATATCTTTCCCTCTTATTTTGTCTATATTTGAAATTAAATCATTATTACAAAAAGTTATGCTGCCTTTTTCTATTTTGCCGTTATCTATGGAAATAAGACCCATTAAGCCAAGTGCGAGAGTGCTTTTACCCGAACCGGATTGTCCGACTACAGCATAAGTTTTTCCTTCTTCAACATCAAGGTTCACATTTTTCAAAACTTGTTGATATTTTGAATTTACATAATAACCAGCATATAGATTTTTAACAGATAAAATTATTTTATTCAAAATTTTTCCCTTATTTTATTCAACTATTTTTTATAGATTGCCACGCTTCGCTCGCAATGACAAATCAAAAAGAAATTAACTTTTATAGATTCCGTATCAAGTACGGAATGACAAACTAACAAAAACTTACTTAATATTTTCTTCCTTAGGATCAAAAATATCTCTTATTGCTTCACCTACCAAATTAAATGCCAACACCGTTACAAGTATTGCAATACCGGGAAAGAGAGAAAGCCACCAAGCCATATAAATATAATCTTTACCGGATGTAAGAATTTGCCCCCACGACGGCATTGGAGGTTGAACACCAAGCCCCAAAAACGAAAGAGCCGATTCCGTAAGTATCGCTCCGCCTATCGCAAGTGACGAATATACCATTAAAGGTGAAATAATGTTCGGCAATATATGAACGAAAAATATTTTTATGTTACTTATTGCCATCATCTTTGAAACCAAGATAAATTCTCTTTCTTTTAACGATAACACTTCCGCCCTTACAAGCCTTGCAAGCCCGGGCCAGGAAGTAACACCTATAACTATCATAACATTGTAAATATTAGGTTCTATAAACGCTATAACAAGTATAATAAGGAAAAATGTAGGGAAACATAAAACGATATCAGTAAATCTCATTATTATATAATCTATTTTACCGCCGTAATATCCTGAAACTATTCCCAAAAAAGTTCCTATAACAAGAATTATAAATACTGAAATAAAACCTACGGCAAGCGAAATTCTTGCCCCGAAAATCATTCTTGTAAAAACATCCCTGCCTAAATCGTCCGTTCCGAAAACATGAGTTAATGACGGTGCCTGTAATCTTTCGAACACATTTTGTTCCGAAGGAGTATACGGAGAAATAACGGGAGCAAATAAAGCAACAACCACTAACAAAGTTATTACTGTTAATCCCGTTAATGCAAACCTATTTTTTAATAATTTTATTAAAACATTTCTCATAATTCAATTTATAATTTATAATTTACAATTTATAATTAATGTGTCCTTCGGACTAATTTTCTATAGATTCCGTGTCAAGCACGGAATGACAATTATTATAGATTACTTCGCTCCGTTCGTAATGACAATCTCTGTTGTTTCCATTCCTCAATACATCCATACCTCTATCCATCTACTTGTACTTAATCCTCGGATCGGCATAAGTGTATAAAATATCCGCAATAATATTTCCGAGCAATGTAAGTATTGCCGTCAATGTTGCTATTCCCATAACTATCGGATAATCTCTTGCCATTACGGCTTCATAACCTAATCTTCCTATACCCGGATAAGAAAATATCGTTTCAAAAATAAAACTCCCACCGATAAGTCCCGGAATAGAAAGGCCTATTATCGTTATCATCGGTAAAAGTGTATTTTTTAATGCATGTTTAAATATTACTTGTTTTTCTGTTAATCCTTTGGCATAAGCGGTTTTAATATAATCTTGTTTTAAAACTTCGAGCATTCCGGATCTTGTATATCTTGAAAGAGTTGCCAATGAAACTATTACCGAAACAGATACAGGCAAGATTAAATGTTTCGTTATATCAAAAACTTTTTCAAAAATGTTCATCGTATCAAAATCAAAAGATACAAGTCCCGATATCGGCAGCCACCCTAACTGAACACCAAACAAAATCATAAACATTAATGCTAACCAAAACGACGGCACGGAATAAGATATGAACAAAAGAATAGTTATCGATTTATCCGCAAAAGAATCCTTTTTTA
>CACWKJ010000083.1 GCA_902761395.1 uncultured Elusimicrobium sp.
ATTTTTGAATTTGTTGAATCTATATTTAAAAAGTTTGGTTGTAAGGATGCAGCGGCAGGCATTACCGATTGTTGTACAAATGCAAATGCGTAATCATTTAGTACAAAAGAATTTAATACAAAAAAAGAAATAAGCAGTGCCAAAAATTTCTTCAAATAAATAGTTCGTTTTATATTCATACCGTTTCTCTCCTTAAGATGCAGATAACATTGCATTAATTATTCTTGGATTTATAAATTCCTGGGAATCCGATACAAGACTCTTTTCTTTCCTAAAGTCATATAGTACCGGAATATCTCCCCAAGCATCGGCTAATATCGAAGCAAAGTTAAAATTCAATGCTTTTGAAGCCATTAGTTTTTCGTAATTACCGTTAGCAGAGTCAAAGTTTATAATAGCCATATTTTCCAACGGATTTATATATTCTAAATATACTTTATTCTTAAGAAGTTGTTTTCGAATATGTTTTATTATTTCCGGCCTTAATTCTTCAGGTACTTCCGGAGCATCAACAGTTAAAACTTTCATGTATTCAGAATAATATGCAGGTTGTAATTTTATAAGATTTAAATTTATACTTACATCATAACTTTTACCGTCGATTGTTAGTGTTTCATTTTCTAAAGTAATGACATTTGTTAACGGAATATTTGATAATATTTCATTACCTGCGAAAGAAACAGCCAAAGTGTTAACGCCGGCTCTTTCAGCTTTTTCAAGCCTGTACAATTCATCTTTTGTATCTACGATATCTATCAGTAATGTGTTATCCGTATTTATATCTTTTCTTGTGTCGAAAATTTCATCATGAGCTTCTTTCTTTAATTCTTTTTTTGTAGGAGTTCTTTGCAATATTTCTTGATAATTCTTATTTCTAAACATTATAGAGATCGTTTCTATTGCCTGTTGAAAATCTTCTTCCGTTAAGTTGTAAGTTTCAATTATTTTTTGCTTGTTTTCATTTAATAAATCCGTTAAATAATTCTGTCCGTTTTTCATTGCGTTTTGTAATATTGTTTGAGCACCTTTTGTTAAGTATCTTGAAGGTTTCATTCTTACGAATTGTCTTAATAAATCGTTAACCATATCTCCGCCTTCGGTATACAAAAATCTGTCTCTTTCTATTAAGTCAAGCCTTTCGAAAACAGTCCTTTCTTTAAAAAAGAAGGGTTCTTTGTTTTTTATCCATATATTTATAATTCTGCCTAAATCCATAACGGCAGATAATCCGTCGGCGTCGTGTATTAACCTTACTTCATATATTTGATGTTCTACTCTTTCTCCCCTGTCTCCTACTTTTTCATGCCCGATACAGGCAGCAACTATTCTTTTCCTTGTTCTTGTAGGTAAAGAACTGCTTCTTAACATTTCCGCGGCCAATATTGCCGAATTTTTTTCGTGGTTATCTCTGAAAAAAGTGCAAGCCACATCATGCATTAAAGCTGCATATACAACTATTGTAAAATCTATTTCTGCAAAAGGCTTTTTTTCATTTTTTATTATATCTATGGCATTTTTTATCAAATTCATTGAATGATTAAAGTTATGATCGGCAACAACTCCTTTTTCATTAAGGAATTTTTCAAAAATATGCTTAGGTAATTTTAAATACATAAGATTTAAACAATCTTGTATATTTTGTTCCAAATCCGCCGATATTTGTTGAGCATATTGTTTTTCTTGTTCTGAAACAGAATCAATTAAATATTGTGCAAGATATTCTATATTGGCATTAATTTTATTTTGTCTCTCTTTTGAAACTCTTCTGTCCAAAAATTCTTGAAAAGATTCTTCCTGAGAATTATCCACTATCATTTTGGAAAAGAATTCTTTTTCACGATGTCTTCTTTTTCTTGATGATTTTTTGGATTCTCCTTTATTGGGAGCAAAATATTGACTTATAATATGTTTCCAATGCGGAAGTCTGTATTCGCTTATGTAATCTTTTTGTAACACTTCTTGTATAAGAAGTTCCAAGTTCCCGGAATATTTTTTTAATTGAGAAAAAATACGAATCTCTTTATCGGAAAATTCTGTTTCGACAGCTTTTTCTAAACTTTCTATTAATGACTGTATATCAGGAAGTCCGAATTCATCTTCTCCGATATTAATAAGAATAAAATTAATGTCATTTTCTGTTAATAAATCTTTATCGAAAGTTTCGGTATTAAAAAAGGAAAATAATATTGCATGAATAAGAGAAATTTTTAAAAATAACCTTCTTAAAGAAGGTTCTGCTTTTAATAGTGATTTGTTAATGAAGAAAGTTTTACTTTCGTTAACGTTGTTTATGAACAAATCTGTAGAATTTGATTTTTCAAAAGTTTTAATTGCTATTCTCACAGGATAACTTGTTTTATCTTCCGAATCTTTTTGTGAAAAAGAAACAACCTCTTCTTCCTGCGGTGTTCTGACAATTATTTCTTCAATGATTTCCGTAATATCTTCTTGTGTTAAATTGGCTGCAATATCTTCATCTATTTCAAAAACAAAAGTTTCACTGCCTACGGTAGCTAAATATTCAACGGTTTTTTTCTTGGTATAATCTCTTATAAAAATTGTATCTTCTTCTATCGGTCCTATTTTGTAGTCTGTAAAATCAAGCTTATTATCTTTTATTTTGAAAGAAATAACTTGATTACCTATAAAGATGTTAAAATTGTCATCTTTTATGTGTATGTTTAAAGGTTCAGACCATTTCCCTCTTACCAATTTTCTAATATGTTCTTCCACAATTTTCGGATCTTGATCATACACTTCCGCAAATGCGGCTGTAAGCTCGGCCAAAAACAAATCTTTTGTGTGTTCGGGAATTAAAGGAGTATTGGCTAACAACATTTGTATTTGAATAATTGTTTGTTGTTCGTAAGCACTGGATACTATTTTTGAGTAAGCATCCGTAACTTTGTTGCTTTTTGAATACGGCGTTATCAACAAATATTGTAAGTTCTTTTCTTTTAAAGTATTTAATATCGATGAATGGAAACCTCCGGTTACAATAATGGTAATATTTTTATCGGTGTTTTTATTGTTTGTTGATTTAGAAGATAAAATATTGTTTATAAATATATTGTTTCTTTCTTTGTTTACAGAATAGTATTCCAAAAATTTATTAAATTCAAGAATAACATCAAATTTAATTAAATCTTCGTTGGTGAGATAAAAACTTAACAGTTCTTTATATCTGTCGAAATTCTTTGTAAAAAAATCATATTCATATTCGCTTATAGATAAATTTATAATTTTTTCGAATAAGCTTGTCATTTTTAATATGAATATTTTTTCTTCCGCATTTTTGTCTTTATCGTATAAATCGCTTAAAAAATCGTTAAAATATTCGTTTTGTTGATGGATTAAAGAAACCATATTCAAACTGTTTATTTTTAGAACATAATTTAAATATGAGAATAAATTTTTATATTGTGATTGATAAGATTGTTTTTGTGAAAATTGTTTATACAATTGTTGCCAATATTCCGTTAAATCGTCGTTTTTGGATTTATCTATAATATCTTTATATTTGTCGTAGTCCAAAGAACTTTTCAATTCTCCCATAAATTTTGAATGTTCTTTGTTAATGTTTTGTTTATTCAGATTCTTTTTTGTGTCGGATAAAAATACAAAATTGTTTAATGTGTCATATTTTAATATAGGTTGATTTAATTTTTTATTTAGTTTTGTGTCAGTTACATCAAAATCCACATACTTCATTAATTTTTTTGATTTGGTTCTTTCTATAACAGTATTATAAAATTCGTCAAAGACTTTTTGTGAGCCTTTTAAATTATTATTTATGTTTGCAAGAAGACGAATGTTATTTATATAAGTTTCCCAATCTTCCAAACCGTATACTGGAACCGACGAATTGTTTTTTATTAAAAAGTATTCTGTTCCGGTAAGCATACCTTTATTTAACAAATAATCCGAAACTTTGAGATCGTAATTGTTCAGAGATTTAATAAAACTTGTATCTACTTTTGCGGCCGGAGCACCCTCGATGAGTATTTTATTTATTCCGTAATTCTTATCAAAAAAATCTATTGTTTTATATATGTTTGTCTGAACTTCCGGATTTGAATGCAAATCTTGAATTAAAACAAAAATATCTTTTCCGTCATTTAAATAAGATTGTGAAACTGTTGCGAAAAGAGGATTAAGAGCTGTCGGAATATTTGTATATGTAAAATCGGCTTGAAGTAATTGAGGTAAAATCAAAATTACGGATAAGAATGATACAAACAATTTTGTAATTTTTTGTTTCATATCGTATCTCCTAATTAGTGATGTTATTAAATTCATTTTCATAATATTTTTCTTTTTCTTCAAAAATTTCCGTGTTTTCCATCAATTCCGTGTATAATACTTCCAAATTTTCTTTTAGCTTTTTACTTTGTTTAGGCCCTTCTGCCATATAATTTAAATCGTTTTCTTCACAAGCTTTTACGAGAAGTTTGGTAATATTTTCTATTTCCAACTCTTTTTCTTGTATTTCTTTTTCCAATTCTTTAATTCTTAACTCCAAAGGCTTCAATGCTCTGGATTTTTCCTGAATCAGTTTTGCTCTGATTTTTTTTACTTCTTCTTTTGTATACAGCTTCTTTTCCGTGTTTTTATTTGCGGCTTTTATTTCTGAACTTTCATCTTCCCAACCGCATCTTTCCAAAAAGTCTGAATATGTTCCGTCGAAAAAAGATACTTTGTTTCTGTCGAAAATTATAAGCTTTTGTGCTACTGCATGTAAAAGTTCTTCATTGTGCGTTACTATTATAATTGAGCCTGAAAACTCGTTAATTGCATCTATTAATGATTCCGTGGATTCCAAATCCAAATGATTTGTCGGCTCATCAAGAAGTAACAGATGCGCCGGTTT
>CACWKJ010000084.1 GCA_902761395.1 uncultured Elusimicrobium sp.
TTTTTTTTTTTTTTTTTCTATATTTTTCTCTATTTATTATATTCTTTTTTGCAACATCAACTTATATTGGTTAGAAGCTGTTGCAACCCTCAAATTCAAATGATGCCTTTTAGCATAAGCATTAAATTTGTGCATATCAAAAAAATGATCGATTATGAAATAGATACCTGCAATTCCGATAAACACTCCCGCTACACCTTCCAAATCACTTTTATGTCTTGTTTCGTATATGGGAGTATATTGTTTATTTTTTTCCAATTTTACCCTAACTTCCATGAGAGTTGGCGTGTCTTTTCCCAAGTGAAGACCTATAGTACCTGTTTTATCATCTTGAGGCTCTTCTTGATCATCATCACTAGATTCATCATTATTAGATTCATCATTTGCTTTGTTAGAGCCAGAATCATTAGAATAAGGTCTTCTTTCTGCTCCATTAGGCTGATTTGTCATTATAGTTGTATATTCCCAAATATCTTGCCAAGGTACAAAATCCCCTTTTTCCAGAGATATATAATGCTCCTCATCTCCTCCATATTTTTTATCTTCAACCGGTTGCGAATTAGAGCCGTAACTTGAGTTTGTTTCTGCTATATGATACCCTTGATTTGCCACCTGTTCATAACACTTCTTTTTTTCATTGTAATAGTTACCATCTTCATCCATTATGTAACCATCAGGACCTATATAAATTTTCTCAATACTATTTCTAGGAGTGTATACATACCTAACCTCTATAGTGAGATTTCTCAGGGCAACATTTCCATTATTATATAGAATATTTGGCTCAATCGTATAAATACCACCTTCAGATGGGTTATCTTCATAAACTATTTCATATTTTTTGTAATCACCAGGCGCCCCTTCAACATCGTTTAGAGATATTCCAGATCTTAATTCATAACGAGTTTGTTTTTCACCAGTACCAATAAATGTTGAAGTAATTTGTACCCATTCGGAATGTGATACACTGAGGAAATCGACACTCGGTTTGGAAACATCAACTTTTTCCAAAGAAAAACCGTCGTAGGCAAGAAAACCGCCAAGCAACGTGAGTGCTATACCGTAATATAATTTTTTGTAAGATTTTTTTTCTACTTCTTCATCGGCATAAGGGTCGAATGCAAAAGAAACATTAACAAATAAACACAAGGTTAACAAAACAGACAATACTTTTTTTATTTTCAACTTTGTTCTCCGAAATCTTTTTTTATTGTATCTAATGTTTCAAACAAAACGTCTATATCAACAGGCTTTTGCAAATATCCTTTTGCTCCTGCCATTTTAGCATTTTCTCTTGTAAAAAGAGTATCCGAACCGGTAATATAATAGACATTTACATCCTGTTTTAATTCTTTCAAATATTTATGAATGTGGTCACCGTCCAAATCGGGCAACATAACATCCAAGAAAACAACTTCCGGGTTTTCTTTCTTAAACAAATCTATGCACTCTTCCCCGTTGGAAGCGACAACAACGTCAAAACCTTTCCTTCTGATGATTTTTGCCATTGCGTCCCTGGCAAAAATTTCATCATCACAAACCAAAATCTTAATCATTTCTTCAACCAACCTAAAAACTTTATATACATAAATTATACAATATACTTACTTTTTTTTAAAGAGTTTTTTATTATGAATAATGTTATAAATATAGTATAATTTTTAATATATTTTTAGGGGCAATTTATGAAAAATACAGCATTATTGTTAACCAACAGCAAAAACATTTTTTATACCGCAAAAGCAACTTTTGACGGTTTTTGGTTGTTGATACATAACAACAAATTTATTGTGATAACTTCCCAAATGATTTTAGGGCAGGTAAAACAACATTTTAAAAACAAAGCAAAAATATTTGTTATAAAAACTTCTTTCAGTGACGAACTTATAGAAATATGTAAAAGGTATAAGATTAAAAATTTAAGTATAGACACAACCGATATTGATTACAATCTGTTTCAATTGTTAAACAATAAACTTCAAAAAAACAATATATCTTTCAGTGCCGACACAGACACTTTTTCCAAAAAAAGAATAATAAAGAACTCTCGGGAAATAAAGAATATTCAAAAAGCATGTGCTATTGTTTCCGAAGTTTTTGAAACGGTGAAGAAAAAAATTGTTCCGGGAATGACCGAACTTGATATTCACTTTAAAATAGAAGAAGAGTTTGCCAAAAAGCATGTTGTACAAAGTTTTAAAACGATAGTTGCTTCGGGCCCGAACTCGGCAAATCCGCATCATATAAGCGGTAACAGAAAAATACAAAAAAACGATATTGTTTTAATAGATATGGGATGCATTTATAACGGGTATTGTTCCGATTTAACAAGAACATTTTTTACGGGAAAAGCAAACAAGCATCAAAAGAAAATATGGGATATCGTAAAACTTGCCCACGATAAAGCCTTAATAAATGTAAAACAAGAAATGAAAGCAAGTGATATAGATTTGCTTGCAAGGCAGGAAATAAAAAAAGAAGGTTACGAAAAAAATTTTATACATACAACGGGGCACGGTGTCGGATTAAATATACATGAAGCACCTTCAATAAGTGCAAAATCAAAAGAAATTTTAAAAGATTCCATGGTAATAACCATAGAGCCGGGAATATATTTGGATAAGAAATTCGGTGTAAGAATTGAAGATACCGTTCTTGTTACAAAAAAAGGTTACAAAGTTTTAACAACCGCCAAATATTAGGTGATTTTTTATTTGACAACATATCTGCTTTTTAGATAAAATTATTAGACATATTCTAAATGAGTTTTAGATTAATTTTAATAGATGTAATAGGAGAAAAAAATGATTTCCACAGCAGATTTCAGAAACGGAATGGTAATTTTAGTAGATAACGAGCCTTACCAAATAACATGGTTCCAAAACCATAAACCGGGTAAAGGCGGTGCCGTTATGAGAGTTAAATTAAGACACGTAAAAAAAGGCGGCACTATCGACAGAACATTTAAGTCCGGTGAAAAGTTCGAAGAATTGTCGGTAACAAGACACAAAAAACAATTCTTGTATGCTGACGGTGACAAATACAATTTCATGGATATGAACACATACGAACAAATTGAAGTTCCGGTAGAAAAATTGGACGGAAAAGAAAAATATTTGAAAGAAAACCAGGAAATCGATGCGATATATTTGGAAGAAGAATTAATAGGTATAGATATGCCTTTAATAGTTGAAATGACTATTATCGAAGCAGAACCCGGAATAAAAGGTGATTCCGTAACAAACTTAACAAAGTTTGCAAAAATAGAAACCGGTGCGGAAATAAAAGTTCCTTTGTTCATTAAAGAAGGCGACAGAATAAAAGTTGATACAAGAACCGGAGAATATGTAGAAAGAATTTCACAATAATTGGTTATTGAGGTATTATGAATACTAACGAAATTAAAAAATTTTTGGAATCCATAAGAGAAACGGATATCGAAGAAATGGAATACGAAGCAGGTGAAACTTCTATTTATATAAAGAAAAGCGAAGTAACACCGAAAATCGAAGTTCCGAAAAAAGAAGAACTTGTAAAAAAGAATAATACAATAGTGCCCATAAAATCTAAAATGGTCGGCACATTTTATAATGCTTCTTCACACGACAAACCACCTTACATATCGGAAGGCAGTCATGTGGAAATCGGTCAAAAAGTCGGTGCTATCGAAGCTATGAAAATAATAAAAGATGTTATGTCTACCACTAAAGGTAAAGTTGTAAAAATTTCCGTATCCAACGGACAATCCGTAGAATACGGACAAGAATTGTTTTTGGTAGATACTGCCGCTGAATAACTGTAATCTGGAGAATAAAAATGTTTAAAAAAATATTAATTGCCAACAGAGGCGAGATAGCTTGCAGAGTAATAAGAGCAGCTAAAGAGCTTGGTATAAAAACAGTTGCCATACATTCCGAAGCCGACAAAGAATCTATGCATGTAACCATGGCGGATGAGTCTGTATGTGTAGGTCCTGCTTCAGCAAGTGAAAGTTATTTAAATATTCCAAGTATAATATCCGCTGCTGAAATTACCGGAGCGGATGCTATTCATCCGGGATACGGTTTCTTGGCTGAAAACACATATTTTGCGGAAGTTTGTGAAAGTTGCGGTATCACTTTCATTGGTCCAAAAAGAAGTTCCATTGAAAAAATGGGTGACAAAATTGCCGCAAGACAACTTATGATAAAATCCAAAGTTCCCGTAGTTCCCGGTTCGGACGGTCCGGTATCGGCAGATGATCCCAACATATATAAACTTGCCGAAAAAATAGGATATCCGGTAATCATAAAAGCTACTGCCGGCGGCGGCGGTAAAGGTATGAGAGTTGTTGTAAGTCAGGAAGCTCTTAAGAATTCCATTATTATGGCACAAACCGAAGCAAAAGCAAATTTCGGTAACCCTGACGTTTACATGGAAAAATATATTGAAGAACCTCACCATATAGAGTTTCAAATATTGGGAGATGCCAAAGGTAAAGTCGTATATCTTCCCGAAAGAGATTGTTCCATTCAAAGAAGACATCAAAAATTAGTTGAAGAAAGTCCGTCTCCGTTTATTTCGGAATCATTAAGAAAGAAAATGGGAAAAGCTGCTCAAAGTGCAGCAGAAGCCGTAGGTTATATAACTGTAGGAACCGTGGAGTTTCTTGTAGACAAACATATGGATTTTTATTTTATGGAAATGAATACAAGAATACAGGTGGAACATCCTGTAACCGAAGTGGTTACGGGTATAGATTTGGTAAAAGAACAAATAAGACTTGCTGCAGGCGAAAGACTTTCATTTGATTCA
>CACWKJ010000085.1 GCA_902761395.1 uncultured Elusimicrobium sp.
ACGGTATGTGAACATAAAGTCCGAGCATAACTAAAACCTTAACCTTTGTTCTATCATAAATTTCTTTTCGGGTTCATAGTTCGGATTATCGGAATGTAATCCGTAACTGCCTTTCAAAAACAAGTTGCTGTTTAACCTAAACGACATTTCAAGTGCTTGTTTCAAATCTATTTCTCTTTGAACTTTATCAAAAGTTACAGAATAACCTATTTGCAGCAACCTGTTAATATTTTTTTCAACCGAATATTTCATTCCGTAAAGCAGTTCAGCCATTGTGGCTTGATCATCGGGATCTATTTGCAATGTATCCTGATTTATAAAACCAAGACGAATATTATCTATTATTCCCGTTTTTTTAAGGACGGTATTTGCAAGAGGCGTAGCAACACTTGAGCTGAACAATCTTATTGCCTGCTGTTTGGCTAAAAAGTCTGTACTGGTGTCAAGCGCAGTTGTTTGCGAAGGATCGGTTTTGGTAAGTCTTGCAAGTGCTTTTTTGGAATCCATTGTAGGATCATTTTTGGAAGCAAACCTTGTTTTGATATCACTTATGTTAGATCTGTCTATATAAACTTTAAAAACTTCCGCAGTACTGTCTCCCGCAGAATACACTTCCGCTTCACCTTCAGCCGTTATAAACAATTCGTTATTTATTATTTCTATTTTTGCGGATACAACATCGAAGTCATTACCTATGATGGAAAACAAACCTCTGTCGGATGTTGCAACACCGTTGGCAACTATTTCATCTATAGGACCCTTTAAATTTACCGAACCTTTCAATGCTACATTTAACACCGAGTTTTCAAAATTTGTATCCACGCCGTTTTTCAAATCTATATCTATGTACAAGTTTTTAAAAAGTTCGGCAATAAAATCCGGAATTTCCGTATCACTTTTTACGGGCGGAGGAAAACAAAGGTTTGTACTTTCAAGTTTTGCCCAACCTGTAAGTTTTAAATCCTTCGGTGTACCTTTCAACTTAAAATCAAATATCGGAACACCTTTCGTATAATTTGCAAAACCGCTCGATTCCATATTTAAAACACCCGATGTAGGTATAGGTAACTGTTTAACCACAACCGGAATTCCCTGCTTTGATGTGAACAAATTCAAATTGTAAACGGAAGGATTTATACCCTGCATTTTTAATGTTCCCGTAGCTTCCAACACTCCCGAACCGACTTTAGCTTTTGCATTTTTTATTGTAAACAAACTTTTATCCCAAACAATATCAACATCCAAATCTTTAATTTTACTTACATACGATTCCGTTTTTATATTTGTTCCTGTCATAGTCATTTTACCGACATTGGAAATATTTTTTCTTATTCCTATAAGATTACCGTCTATATTTAAGCTTCCTTTTTTTGCGGTAATCGTATTGTTTGCCAAATTTTTAAGTATATACAAACTGTCATCTGTTAGTTTATAATGTACATTTACCTCTTTATTCATCATAGATTTTCTTAATTTGGAATCGAGCCAAAACGGAAAAAAACCTTCAACAATAACATTATACTTTCCGGATTTTTTCACGTTAAATTTATCGATATTAAGATTATTGTCTTTTACATCAACCGCTATATCAAACGAATCAAACGGAACATTATAAACAGATCCGTTTGAAGAATTTATTGCTAAGTTTATATCGGGACCGGCTATCGGGCCTGCAGCTTTCAAATCAAAATCTGCAGCACCGGTCATTTTTATGGAAAGGCCAAACAAATCGGTTACCGTTGCTAAATCAAGTTTTTTACCTGCCATATTTATATCGATTTTATCGGATAAAACGAAACCGTCAAATTTGTAAGACTGATTTTGACAGTTAAACAAAATATCTTTAAATACAACTTTCGGATAATTGTTAAACAAAATTCCGCCCGACAAATTAATTTTTTTACCGTCTTCAGTCTTAAATTCAAATTGTCTGTCCAAAACCGTATAGTTCAACACTAAAGAATCTACTCTTTCATCATTAAGCCACAAATTTATAAAATTTATATCTCCTTTATACATATATCTTTGGTTTTTCTTTGTCATTTTACCGTCTATTTTTATATTACCGAAAACATCAAACGGTCCTAAATGCGTGTTGACAAACTTAAGTTCCGAATTGTATTTTTTCGTATTGGCATCAAAATTTGCCGACAAAATTTTCATTTCACTGTCTGAAAGTTTAACTTTAGCATCTTCTATGGATATAATTTTATTTTGTGCTGTAAGTTTTGAGGCAAAAGAATTAAATTTCAGCGATTTAACAAACATCGTATCGGCATATAAATTCAGTTCATATTTTAAATTTTTTATTCTTCCGGTAACTGTTCCGTTTCCGTAAAAAGTTCCTTTTAACGGAGTTCTGAAACCGAAATATTTGTTTATTATTTTCTCCGATACATCTTTGAATTCTATTTGCAAGTTACTGTTTGTTGCATCCAAAACCCCCGAACCTGTTATTTTGGCTTTTTCTTTATCTCCGGCATTTATGGTAAATTTGTTTAAGTTCATTTTTTTATTTCTGTATGAAATATTTGTATTGAAATCAAAAGCTAAATCATTGTAAAGTCCGTTATTCATATTCGCATTTACAAGAATTTGAGGATTACTTATATCTCCGGAAGTTCTTATTTCGGATGTTAATCTTCCTTTTATATTTGAATAGTGTTGAGATAACTTTGATTCGGTATGTTTAATTACTGAAGAAAGTGCACCTGTCGAAAAAACATACTCAAAATTCCCGGACAAGCCGTTACCGTTATTAAAATGTTTTAATTTTAATTTTTCTTTGGACAGTTCCATAAATGCTTTATGTGCAAGATTTATTTTACCTACTTCAAATTTATCGACGGATATTCTACCGATTATTTTATCATCTTCAACAAGTTTTCCGTTAATGGTTAAATCATAATTTATGTTTATACCTTTTAGTTTAAAATTTTTAATTGATGTACTAAAAAAAGAATCGGAGTTTTTATCTGAAAAATCTATAAACGATTTCGTATTTATTTTTGTTTGAGGACCGCTGAAAGTAAATGTCGAAATATTTATTTGCTTATTGGAATAATATCCCGCAATGTCCCATGTATTAAATTTATTACCGAACAGTTCACCTTTTTTTAAGTTCACATTAACGGATGTTGTTTTGTCTTTTCCGGAATAATTTATTATTCCCGTAACTTTTCCCGATAACTGCGGATTTTTCAATCCTAAAATTTTTAAAACATTATTTGAATCTACTCCGTTATAACGAATATCTACTCCGTTATTCTGCTTTGTTTCATAAAAAGCATTCATATCGATTTTCTTATCTTTCGTACTTATTTCGGCAAACCATTTATAATCTTGTTTATATAATTTTCCCGATATATCAAAATTATTTAAATTTTTTGAAGCAATCTGTTTTCCCGTCAAATATATGATTCCCTGTTTATTATCTGTTTTTCCCTGTAAAGAAACAGTACCTTTTACATTTTTAACTTTTTCTATAAAAGGAAGTTGTTTTATTGGAATATTTTTTATATCAACGCTGACTTCACCTTTCTTATAGTTTCCCGACAAATATCCCACTTTCTTTTTATTGTGGTAAACATCGGTATGATAGCTGCCGTCTTTTTTTATTGTAGATTCAAAACTGTTACCTGAAGTATGATTACAATAAGTTTTTAAAACATCATCACTGTTATTGGCTTTAATATCTAAATTACCGAAATTATTACCGAATATCGTTACATCTTTTGCATTAACTTTTAAGTCCAGTTTTTTATCTTTAAAATTTGCGGAATAACTTACTTTAGTGTTCAACACATCGTTTATATCTCTTAAAGTCACCGCACCTGTAGAATTCCAAATATCGAAATGCAAATTATTGGATTTAAAAAAAGCATTAAGATTATTTCCCGAAGCAACAACTGTAAAAGTGTCTGTAGTTTTTCTAATGTTTGTTTTTAATGCGCCAATTTCAAGTCTGTTAACAAATAACTCTTTTGTTTCAATATGGTAACCGAAAGTGTCGTCATACAAATTATATCTTCCAATCAAATCAAAATTTGATTTTACAAGACCGTCTATTTCCGTATAGAAACTGCTTGTAACAAAATTCCCGTTTAATTTTAAATTTCCTCTTGTATGCATTTTGTATCTTGAATAAAATATTTCACCGCCGATATCCATTTCCCTGTTTAATGTAAAATTTAAATTTTGCACTTTAATAACTTTATTTTTAATGAGAGCATCTGCTCTTTTTACTTCACAATTTACATTAAATAAAGAAAGGGCTTTAGTTAAAATGTTGATTTTAATTTTTTCAAACGTTGTTTTCGGTTGTTCCTGTTCGGAAGGGAGTTCTATTTCTTGTTTTTCGTTTATATAACTTATTTTATTTATTTTTAAAGAAGAAAGAGATTTGAGCGGTGACTTTATATTCTGAAAGAATATGTCCGGCTCAAATCTCAATTCTGCTTTATCTACAAAAACTTTGTTATCAAACTCTATATCGTGCAGTATTAAACCAAACGGCAACTTTATAGAGAAGTTTCTAAATTTTATTCTTGAATCAACTTTGCTGATTGCTTTTTGAATGTATGGAACATAATAATATTCTCTGAAATTATATGTAACAGAAAATACAAAAATTAAAACAGTAAAATATAAAACATATCTTATAGTCTTCCACATTCAAACTTTAATTTTATTTTTTTCTTTTTATAGGTTCACCGGTTGATCTTGTTAATGCCTTAAACTCTTTCAAAAGTTTAGGGAATACTTTACCCGGTTTTCCGTC
>CACWKJ010000086.1 GCA_902761395.1 uncultured Elusimicrobium sp.
ACAAAATTCAATCTTCAAGAAGGTTTTATAACACAAATGTTTTAGCATTAAACACTAAAATAGAAATGTTTCCAAGCAACATAATTGCAAATTTCTTCAATTTCGAAAAAGGTCAATTTTTCAATTTGGAAAATAAAGAAGAAAGAGAACCGGTTAAAGTATCATTTTAATAAATTATTATGATAACAACTTACGATTATATCGAAAGTAATAAAAGAAAAACGATTTTATTGATTTTATTATTTCCCGTAAGCTTGATGTTCATACTATTTGCTGTTTTTTGTTTTGCACTTTGGTGCTTTCCGGAGATGCGGTCAAACAATTCTCCTGTAGTATCACAAGTTATCAATTCTTATTGGGAAATTTTCATCGGATGCATTTTGCTTTCTGTTATATGGACCACCATAGCTTTTTATGGAGGTAGTAATATGATAGTAGGCATGGTGAATGCTACAAAACTGCAAGATGAACCAAATACTTACAGCAGTGATTTAAAAAATTTTTTAGAAAAATTTTCCATAACGGAAGATATTCCAAAAGCCAAAATATCGAGAGAAGAAATAAGAAAAATTTTAGAAAATGTATCATCAAAAGAAAAAATCCCGACACCAAATTTATATATAGTGAAAGATGAAGCGGAACTAAAACCTTTTTCTGTAGGAACTATAGCGGACAGTGCCGTAATACTTACAAAAAGCTATATAGAAATATCAGATAAATCTAAAATTGAAGCATTTATAACTCGTCAAATTTCAATTATTATTTTACAAGATAAAAAAAGAGAAGCAAAAAGAATTTTAGAAAATATATCTATAACGGCAGGAATTCCAACACCGAAATTTTATATATTGGAAGATGAAAAAGGATTAAATGCTTTTGCTACGGGAACAACTGAAAAAAATTGTGCCGTAATACTTACAAGAGGATTGTTAGAAACATTGGATAAATCTGAAATTGAGGCTGTTATTGCTCATGAAATAGCACATATTATTTATCAAGATACAAAACTAATGATGGTAATTACATTATTAATCGGTTTTTTCACGTATTGCGGTTATCTTATACTGAGAACATTAGAGTTTAGAGACCGCAGAAGCAGATCTTCAAAAAAAGATTCTAAAGCTGTATTTATAATATTGTTAATAGGTGTTGCATTTATTATATACGGATATGTCGTTGCACCATTGATAAGGCTTGCCGTATCACGAACAAGAGAATTTCATGCAGATGCAAAATCCGCACTTTTAACAAGAAACCCTCAAGCATTGATTTCCGCACTTAGGAAGATTGAAAATTATCCTATAGTAAGTGTTCTTAACAGCCGATATAACAACAATGAACTTGTAGCACCGATGTGCATAGAAAATCCTTTAAGAAAAAAAGTAAGTTTGTTTGATTCTTTATCAAATTTATCAAGTACACATCCGCCGATAGAAAAAAGAATTCAGGCATTGGAAGTTATGGACGGCAGAAGTTTGTTTCCATATTAAAAAAGAGAGCAAAATATAAAAATTTTGCTCTCTTGAAATAATATTTATGATTCTTTGTTAAAATTTAATTTGTGTTCCGAAATATACTGCAGCGCCCGGCATTTTTGTAATAGGATATTTATCTGCTTCCCTATCTAAAAATATTTCGTATTCCTGATTTGTTAAGTTTTCCCCGTCAACAAATAATTTTATATTGTCATTTACGGCAAAAGATAACTTTGCACTTACAACGGCAAAATCGTCTAATCTATCCTGCTTTTCATCTTTTGCATAATAGTTTCCTACATACATGCCGTTCAATGCTAAACTCCATCTGCTAATGTTAAAATTTACGTTCAAATCTATTTTATCCTGCGGTCTTCCTTGTGTATGTTCTCCGGCATCAAAATAAGTGTATCCGGCTTGTGCATCAACAAATTTGTTGAAAAAATAACTTAAATACAATTCAACACCTTTAAATTCGTATTCCCCGACATTTTTAAGAGGAGGAACTTTTTGAATTAAATTATCCCCTTTCATAACAAAACCGGTAACATTAAAAACAAAATCATCGTTTTTAAATTCTGTACCGATTTCATAACTATTTACGATTTCAGCTTTTAAATTTTTGTTTCTTGGAGGAACTAAATATAATTCGTTTAAGTAAGGACTTCTAAAACCTCTGCTGTATAAACCTTTAACTAAGAAACTTTCGGTAAAGCTGTATTCCAATCCTGCTCTCGGAACAAACTGTTGTTATATCTTACACCTGCAACTGCCGTTAATTTGTCGGTAAAGTTGTGTTTATCTAAAGCGTAAAAGGCATATTCGTATAGTTTCCAGTTGCCGATTTGCATTGGACCACCTTCTTTCTGAGATAACAATTCTCCTTCCTGTTGTTTGTAATCTGCACCGATTTTTAATAAGTTATCATCACCTATTTCCCAATCGTAGTTTGCCATTGCACCGGTTAAACTGTCTTTTGAATGCCAATTGTTTGAAAATTTATGATCTCCGTCGTTTCTATATCCTCTGATGGATAAATGTCCTCTGGAAAAAAACTTATCGAAATTCAATTGATATGAATTTCTGTGATAATCTTCCCAGTAATTATCTCCATAAAACGGATCTCCGTTCTGTTTTCTTACTTTCGGTTCATGTTTTACACCTTGAAATTGTTTCGCTTCAAAAATCAATGAAGAACCGTCCCTGAAAACATACCCTAATTTTTCATATAAATCCGTTGCATTATATTGTGAATTAGGTAAATGGCCGTCGCTTGTTATTTTGTTTGCTGCAACTTCGTATAATATGTTACTTTGTAATCCTCCGACATACACTTTAGCATTTTGTGTGTTGAATGAACCGAAAGATACGTCTATGCTGCCTTCAAGCGGTTTTGTAGGAGTTTTGGTTATTATGTTTATTACTCCTCCGAGTGCTCCGGAACCATACAAAACACCGTCCGGACCTTTTGTTATTTCTACTCTGTCTATGTTTCCGGCAAGCATGGAATGAGAAACTCCGCAGCCGAATAATGACATAAATTCAGGTTTACCGTCAATTAAAACCATTATTCTTCTGCAATTGTCACCGAATCCTCTTATTGAAGGATCTGTTCTTCCTGTATCCCCTGTTTTTTGAACAAGTATGCCGGGCACATTTTTTAAAACTTCCAGAGCTTCAATAGGATTAACTTTTTCTATATCTTGATTTGTTACTTTTTGTGTTGTTGTAATGGTATTTTGTTGTTCATAAAGTCTTTCCAAACTTAAATTAACATCGGCAGCAAATAAAGTTGTGCTAAACAATAAAAAACTTAGCAGCACTAAACCTTTTTTCATACTAAAAACTCCTTTATAAAATAACGACTTTACTATTTTACTAAATTAGAGCAACACAAAGTCAAATTTATTGTTTTTTTAATACATCGTTCTTATTTTGTTAAAAAATTTTTCGGTATTGCATTGTCCGTTTTCGTTATCACCAACGGCAATCACTGTTCCAAATCTTTTTAATCCTAACGTATGACCGCCGCCTGCCGAAATTGCTACTATGTCTTTCCAGTCTCCAACATTACATTGTCCGTATCTGTTATCGCCAATGGCAACCACTGTTCCGTCTTTCTTTAATCCTACGGTACAAGCACCTGCTGCCGAAATTGCTGTTATATCTTTCCAATCACCGACATTACATTGCTCTAATTTATTATTACCGACAGCAACAACGGTTCCGTCTTTCTTTAATCCTACTGTATGATATAGACCTGCCGAAACTGCTGCGATATCTTTCCAATCACCGACATTGCACTGACCTTGCCCGTTACTACCGGTAGCAATGACAGTTCCGTCTTTCTTTAATCCCACTGTATGAAACCCTCCGGCAGATACTGAAACAATATCTTTCCAATTACCAACGTTACATTGTTCGTACTTATTACCGCCTACAGCCACTACCGTTCCGTCTTTTTCTAATCCTACTGTATGAAACCAACCGGCTGAAATTGCTACGATATCTTTCCAATTATTAACATTATCCTGGCCACATGCATTATAACCGACAGCAACTGCGGTTCCGTCTTTCTTTAAACCTACTACGGTGTCCAACCCGGCAGATACCGCTACGATGTCTTTCCATTTATAAATGGAAAATTTATCTAAAAAAGCACCTACACCCACTACAGTTTCACTTGTACTCAATCCCACTGTATGAGAACCGCCTGCCGAAATTGCCACTATAAAATCTTTATATTTTGCATTATGTTGTCTAAAAGAACGAATATCTATTAAAGTATCCAAGTCGCTAACCTTCTTACCTGCACATAATACGGTTCCGTCTTTCTTTAAACCAATTGTATTATATGTTCCTGCTGAAATTGCTGTTATTTCTTTCCAATCACCGACATTGCGTTGTCCGTACTCGTTATAACCGACAGTAACGACCGTTCCATCTTTCGACAGTCCTACAATATGACCGCCACCTGCAGATATAGCTGCTATATTTCTCCAATTTTTGACGTTGTACAATTCGGATTTATTTAGACCGGCAGCAACTACGGTTCCACCTTTTGTTAATCCTACTGTATTATTAAGACCTGCTGAAATTGCTGCTATGTCTTTCCAATCGCTAACATTACATTGTCCATTTAGATTATAACCGGCAGCAACTACGGTTCCGTCTTTCTTTAATCCTATTGTATGACTTTCTCCGGCCGAAATTGCGACTATATCTTTCCAATCATTAACGTTACAGCTTTCTTTTTTATCATTATTGCCGGTAGCAACAACCGTTCCGTCTTTCTTTAATCCTATTGTATAGGTACCACCTGCCGAAATTGCGACTATATCTTTCCAATCACTAACATCACATTCTCCATCCGTATTATTACCGACAGCTACCACAGTTCCGTCTTTCTTTAATCCTACCGTATGAAACCCACCGGCCGAAATCGCTGTTATATCTTTCCAACTGCCTACATTACATTGTCCGTCTCCGTTTTTAAATATTCTCTTCCAACCAACGGCAACAACGGTTCCGTCTTTCTTCAAACCTACAACATGATACTGCCCGGCCGAAATTGCTGTTATATCTTTCCAACTGCCGATATTATTACGTAAATAAAAATAGCCAAAAAAAGGACAACTTACTAATATTAACAATAATCCAATAACTAAAAATTTTTTCATAAACAAATTACCTGTTTTTTTAATTAATATTTTATTATTTTATCAAATTAGAATTGCTGTATAATTACAAATATCTTAAAAACCGGACAAATACAAAATTATGCACAAGATAACATTGCTCTTATTTGGTTGACGCCTATATCCATATCGTCTGTTAGAACACTTTCTTTCTTGGTTGTTCTGTCAATAAATTTCGGTATTATGAACGATGCGCCTGTAATAATACCTACAGCACCTGCAATAATAATGTTGTTAGAAAGTCCTACTGCAAGAAGTCCGCTTATAGAAATTTGTGTTAATGTAGAAATTATCATACCGAACATAGATTTGAATCCTAACCATTTTGATCTCATATTATCATCTAAAGTTTTATATACGGCAGAAACTTCCGTTAACGAAGATGTTCCCTGCCAGAAGTTCATTAGAACATATACGGAAACCAAGAATATCGGGTGACCGGTTGCTGCAAACAAAGCAAACAGTCCTGCAGATACCGCAAAAGTTATTGTTCTTACCGCTTTGTTTTCCACAATAAAACTTACTTTGCTTATTAAATGTGATGCTAAAGATTGCATTAAATTTCCCGCAAAATAAACAGGAGCAAGCAGGCCTACATTTATGCCGGTTGCCATTAGTGTCGGTTGTAAGAAGAAACATAACACAACGAAGAACATATTGTTTACGACTATATTTAATGCAGCAAGAGAGAATGTCTTTTTGTCTGTAGATAACTTCTGTACGGGAGCAAACAATTCCGAAACAAAATCTCTTATGTTTTTCTTTTCTTTGGTTACTGTTTGTTCTGCTTTTTCGTCTTTACCGATATTTTCGTCGTGTGTAAACAGTAATGCACCTGTGGCAATAATAATATCCGGAATTGCCGCTATCGCAATTACTGCCATTTGGCCCGTTATTGCGGCTAATGCTCCGCCAAGCAACGAAGATACGGACATTATTATCCAGAATAACGATAAGTTGGAACCGTAAATTTCTTTAAACGAATCTTTTTGTCCGAGATTATCCAACGATTTATATAAGAACGGACTTAATGTTAACGAGAGTAACGAAATTCCTATTGTAGGAAGTATCTGCGAGGCTATAAGCAGTACAGGAGAAAGACCGGACAATGTGAATGTTATTGTTCCCAATGCGTGAACGATAATAGACAGAATGATCAATGTTCTCTTTGAGAATTTGTCTCCTATAAATCCGCCTATGCCCGATGTAGCAAAAGATATCGGTGCAAGCAACGACATTACCAAAGAAATAAACGGCAATCCGTAACCGTTGGACTGCATAAATACCATTGAGAACGAACTGTACAAATCAAATCCCAACATAAATTGTATGAAGGGGAAATATCGAATATTTGATTCCATTTTGTTGATTGTTGTTTGGTCAAGCCCGTTGGGATTTTCTCCTTCATATTTGTATAGAAATGCTGCTTTAAACGATGACAGATCTCTTTTAATGAATTCTTTTGCTTTTAAGAACCAACCTTTTAAACTGAATTTGTTACTTTTTAAAACGGTTTCTTTAACATCTGTTCCGTTATTGAAAAATTCCGGATGCTTTTGTGCCCACTCTTGAACAGTTTTAATTATTTCGGAATCTTTATATCCCTGATGTTTAAGTTCTGTTATCCACGATACTAAAAATTGTTCTTGCTTTTGATTCGATAATACCGAAACTAAAAGACCGTCCGATAAGCAGTTGTTTAATAA
>CACWKJ010000087.1 GCA_902761395.1 uncultured Elusimicrobium sp.
AACCAACTTTCTTTTACTTTATATTACTTAGCTTGGTGAGCTGTAATATATTCTATTGCTTGACCTACAGATTGAATTTTTTCTGCTTCTTCATCCGGAATTTCGATACCGAATTCTTCTTCAAATGCCATAACTAATTCAACTGTATCCAATGAATCTGCACCCAAATCATTTATAAAAGATGCACCTGGAACAACTTCTGCTGGATCTACACCTAATTGTTCAACGATAATTTCTTTTACTCTTGTTTCTATGTCTGCCATGATTACGGCCTCCCTCTTTGTTTTTGAGTTTTTTAAAACCCTTTTTTATTTTTTACTACTATTTTTTGCTGCTTTATTACATATACATTCCACCGTTAACATTTATAACGTTTCCGGTGATATAAGATGAATCTTCGCTTGCCAAGAACAATGCGGAATTTGCAATATCTTGAGCTTCACCCAATCTTTTCAAAGGAATAACTTCCGCATATTTTGCCTTAACTTCGTCTGATAAAGCATCGGTCATTGCTGTTTTTATAAAGCCCGGTGCTATTGCATTAACCAAGATATTTCTTGATGAAAATTCTTTTGCGCAAGTTTTTGTTAAAGCTATAACTCCGCCTTTAGATGCGGAATAGTTTGCTTGACCGGCATTTCCCATTATACCTACAACGGAAGCTATATTTATGATTCTACCGTGTCTCTGTTTGAACATTGTTCTTGTAACAGCTTTGATAGAATTGAATACACCTTTCAAGTTTACAGATATAACAGCATCCCATTCCTGTTCACTCATTCTCAAAACCAAGTTGTCTTTTGTTATACCTGCATTATTTACTAATATATCTATTTTTTGAAATTTGTCAAGTGTCTTTGCTATTAAATTTTCGCAATCGGACAATTTTGTAACATTGCTTGCAATAGCAATTGTTTCTACATTATATTTACTTTTTATCTCATCAGCCGTAGCTTGAGCTTTTTCAATATTAATATCGGTAATAACAATATTTGCACCTTCTTTTGCAAATGTTTCGGCTATTGTTTTACCTATACCTTGTGCACTTCCCGTTATAACGGCAACCTGATCTTTTAACTTCATTTACTTAACTCCTCTATTACAGTTTCTAAATTTGCAACTGTTTCTATATTCATTGCTTTTTTAGTTCTATCTATTTTTTTCATAAGGCCGGTTAATACTCTTCCCGGACCTATTTCTATAAATGTATCAAAACCGTCTGCTATTGCATTTGACATTGATGTATCCCACAAAACAGGATTGCAAATTTGTTTTACCGATTTTTCTTTAATTAAAGAAGAATCTTTTGTAAATTGTGCATCGCAGTTTGTAATTATAGGATATTTCGGTTCCGTCAAATTATATTTTTCCAGTTCAACTTTCATTTTTTCGGAAGCCGATTTCATAAGCGAAGAATGGAAAGGACCGGAAACATTCAACATAACTGCTTTTAATGCTCCGTTAGCTTTTGCAAGTTCTACAGCTTTTTCTACAGCAACTTTTGTTCCCGATATTACTATTTGAACCGGAGAATTAAAGTTCACAGGTTCGCATACACCAAGTTCCGATGCTTGTTTGCAAACATCTATAACGGTTTCTTTTTTCATACCGATAAGTGCTGCCATTGAACCCGGATTTTCGGCTGATGCTTCACCTATAAATTGTCCTCTTGCTTTAACCATTTTCAAGCCGTCTTCGAAATTAAAAAATCCCGAAACAGCCAAAGCCGAATATTCACCCAACGAATGACCTGCCGTTGCAATTTCAAATTTCGATAAATCTATTGAATTTTTCAAAGCTTCAAATATTGCAACAGATACAGCAAATATTGCAGGTTGTGCATATTTTGTATCTTTCAAGCTTTCTTCCGGACCGTTAAATATAATATTTTTTAATTCGTCATCCAACTTATCTATTATATTTTTGGATGCGGGAAATTTATCGTAAAATTCTTTTCCCATACCAACGGTTTGTGATCCCTGACCGGGAAACATCAAAATTACTTTTTTCATATTACCTCAAAAATTAATTTTTAATATACAAGCACCCCAAGTAAGACCTGCTCCGAAAGCAACCAATTCTACCAAATTGCCTTTTTTTATTCTACCTTCTTGGTATGCTTCGTCCAATGCAACTATTGTTGTTGCTGCGGACATATTTCCGTATTTATGAACATTTACATAAACTTTTTCGTTTGTAACACCTGCTTTTTTTGCCACCGCTTCTATAATTCTTATGTTTGCCTGATGCGGCACATATAAGTCTATATCTTTATCGGTTAATCCTGCCAATTCCTGTGCTTTATTTACTGCCAAAGCCATTTTCGAAACGGCAACTTTGAAAACTTCTTTACCCAACATTTTAACAAAATGAAGTCTTTGTTCAACCGTTTCTTTTGTTGTGGGTATTGCAGATCCGCCTGCCGGAATATTTAAAATATCGGTATGAGTACCATCCGTACCCAAATATGTTGAAACAATATCGTCTTCGGTTTCGGATGCTTCAAATATCATAGCTCCGGCACCGTCACCGAACAAAACACATGTATTTCTGTCTGTCCAGTCGGTTACTCTTGAAAGAGCTTCAACTCCTACAAGAAGTATTCTTTTATACATTCCGGAAGAAATAAATGCTTTTGCTATTGATACTCCATATATAAAACCCGAACATGCAGCTGAAATATCAAAAGCAACCGCATTAAATGCTTTCAACTTTTTTTGTAAGTAACAAGCAGTTGAAGGCATTGGTGCATCCGGACTTATTGTTGCAAGAATAATCAAGTCTATATCATCAACTGAAATTTTTGCTTTTTCTATCGCTTTAACGGCAGCCTTATATGCTAAATCTGAAGTATTTTCACTTTTATCGGCTATTCTTCTTTCTTTTATACCGGTTCTCGTGGAAATCCATTCATCGGAAGTTTCCACCATTTTTTCCAAATCGAAGTTTGTTAAAACTTTTTCCGGAACATAAGAACCTGAAGATAAAATTTTTACACCGATTTTTTTATCCATTATTTCTACCCGTTAAATTTATTTATTTCTTCTTCAATTTTTTTATTTATATCGCTTTTTGCAAACTTCGCAGCTGCAATTAAAGCATTTTTTACTGCTCTTGAATTAGATTTTCCGTGTCCTATTATACATGGACCGTTCACACCAAGCAATGGTGCTCCGCCGACATCATCATAATCAATTTTCTTTTTAACTTTTTTCATGGCAAGTTTTAAGAACGGTGCGGCACCCCAATATAATGGATTACTTTTTATACTGTTCTTTATAAACTTTGTTACCATTTCGGCAATACCTTCACTGGTTTTCAAAAAGACATTACCTACAAAGCCGTCGCAAACTATAACATCTGCTTTGGCTTTCGGAACATCTCCGCCTTCTATATTACCTATGAAATTTAAATCCGCTTTCTTTAAAAGTTCACTTGCCTGCAAAGTTAATTCGTTACCTTTTGTATCTTCTTCACCTATTGATAAAACAGCAACTCTCGGATTTCTTATTCCCATTACACTTTTTGCATAAATGTTTCCCATTATTCCAAACTGTAAAAGATGTTCCGGCTTACAATCCACATTTGCACCGGTATCAACAATAATACATCTTCCGTTAATATTCGGAAAAGGAACGGAAATTACAGGTCTTGAAACACCCGGTATTCTTTTTAGATATAAAAGAGATACTGCCATAGCAGCACCGGAATTTCCCATTGAAACAAATGCATCTGCTTTACCTTCCGCAACCAGTTTACAGCAAACTGCCATTGAAGAATCTTTTTTGTGTCTGGCAGCATTTGCAGGATGTTCATCCATTTCAATAACTTCGGTTGCATTTACAACAGATATTCTTTCTTTAGGAAACTTATATTTTCTTGACCACTTTTCCAATTGAGCGGCAATAACATCCTCTTTGCCGACAAGTATAACATTATTGTCGGTCTGCTTAACAGCAAGAATTGCACCTTCTACATTTATATCAGGTGCCTTATCTCCGCCCATTACATCAAGAGCAAGAATCATTTTATTTTGCTTCCTCTTGTGCTTCTTTTGCTTGTTGTTCTTTTGCTTTAGATTTCTTTACTTTTCTTGGAACTACCAATTTCCCGTTATAAAATCCGCATTCAGGACAAACTTTGTGAGGCATCTTCGGTGCTCCGCAGTTTGAACATTTGCTGGAATTTTCAGCTTCTATTTTTGAATTTGCAGATCTTCTGCTGTCCCTACGATGAGGAGTGTGTTTTCTTTTTGGATTTGGCATTTTTCCCTCCGATTATATTTTTAATTTTTTTATTTTTGACCACTTTTCGGCAACAAATTCATCTTTCATTTTTTGTTCACAAAAGCAATCTTTTTCATTTCTGTTATTACCGCAAACAGGGCATAACCCTTTGCAATCATCTTTACATAACGGTTTCATGGGAATGTTTAATAAAACAGATTCTCTCATTTCTTCCGCTATATCGTACTCATATTCTTCTTTGGTAAAAGAACATTCAAAAGGTATCTTTATGTTTTGTTCAAACTCTTTTAAACATCTTGAACATTCAAAAGACATTGTTCCGGTTATGTTTCCGGTAACACTTATAACATCATCATACTTATTTGCTTCAAAAGAAAAAACGAGATTAGCCGACTTTATAATTTCCTTATCATACTCAAAAGGAAAGGGTTTATTTTCGACGACTAATTTCTTACTTTTCTTAAAATCATCAAAACTTACTTAAAATCATCAAAACTTACCAACAATTTTTCCATGACCTAAATTAAGTTTAGATTATATTTGTTAGTTTTCTTTTTGTCAATACCCTTCGAAAAATATACATATATAATAATATGTATGTTTTTTAATGTTACCTAAATTTTATAAATTTTGCAAACAAAAAAATACTTTGCGATTTTTTAAAATATTATAAATTGTAAATTGCAAATTATAAATTATATTGTGTGTTTACTTTTAAAAATCAATTTTGTAAAATATTTGCTTAGTTTAAATAGTTTGAAAATTAAAAATTATTTAGCAATTTATATTTGGGGGAGAAGTAAATGGCATTTCAAAAGAAAGAAGTAGTAGAAAAATTTAAAACACATGCAACAGACACAGGTTCACCTGAAGTTCAAGTTGCATTGTTGACAACAAGAATCAACTATTTGGCAAATCATTTTAAAAAGTTTCCTAAGGATTTTGCTTCAAGAGTAGGTTTCTTAAAGATGATCGGTCAAAGAAGAAGACTTCTTGATTATTTAAAAAGAACAGACAAAGAGTCTTACACAGCTATTTTGAAAAAAT
>CACWKJ010000088.1 GCA_902761395.1 uncultured Elusimicrobium sp.
TACTGCTGCCAAAGGCGGCAAAGCAATTTCTATTGTATACGGTCTTGCATGTGTGGAATAATCTTTTGTATTTACTCCACCCAAATTACCTATATTACTGCCGAAATATGCTTCGGAATCACTGTTTAAAATTTCTTTCCAATATCCCGCTTTCGGAACCCCGACTTTATAACCGTATTTCGGAACAGGATTAAAGTTACAAACACAAACTATCATATCTCCCGTCGAAGGAGATTTCCTCAAGAAACTTAAAACCGTATTTTCGGAATCGTTACAATCTATCCATTCAAACCCGTTCCAGCTGTTATCGTCTTCAAACAATGCCAATTCATTCTTATAAACGGCATTTACATCTTTAACCCATCTTTGCATACCGGAATGTTGCCAGAAACATAAAACATGCCATTCCAAACTCATATCGTGAGACCATTCTCTCTTTTGTCCGAACTCGGCACCCATAAACAAAAGTTTTTTACCGGGATGCCCGTACATATAACCGATTAAAAGTCTTAAATTTGCAAATTGTTGCCACTCATCTCCCGGCATTTTTCCGATAAGAGAACCTTTACCTTGTGTAACTTCATCGTGAGAAAAAGGCAAAACAAATTGTTCCGTAAATGCATACAACAAGCTGAAAGTTAAATTTGTATGTCTGTATTTTCTGAATATAGGATCTGTTTTAAAATATCTTAATGTATCGTTCATCCATCCCATATTCCATTTAAAACCGAACCCCAAACCGCCTAAATATGTAGGTTTGGAAACCATCGGCCATGCCGTAGATTCTTCGGCTATCATTTGAACATCATTGTGATTTTCATAAACCACATGATTTAATCTTTTCAAAAATTCTATTGCATCGATATTTTCTTTTCCACCGTACTTATTTGCCACCCACTCTCCGTCTTTTCTCGAATAATCAAGATACAGCATTGATGCAACAGCATCTACTCTTATACCGTCTACATGATATTTATCCAACCAAAATAATGCAGACGATATTAAGAAATCTTTTACTTCATTTCTTCCGTAATTAAATATTGCGCTCTTCCAATCGGGATGGAATCCCAATCTCCTGTCGGAATGTTCATATAAGTATGTTCCGTCGAAGAAAGAAAGTCCGTGTTGATCCATAGGAAAATGTGACGGAACCCAATCCAATATTACACCTATACCTGCCTGATGCAACAAATCTACCAAATACATTAAATCCTGCGGTGTCCCGTATCTGCTTGTAGGAGCGAAATATCCTGTAGTTTGATATCCCCATGAAGCATAAAAAGGATGTTCCATTACCGGTAAAAACTCAACATGTGTAAAATTCATTTCAACACAATAATCTCTAAGCAAAGGTGCAATTTCTCTGTAAGACAACATTCTGTTATTTTCTTCCGGTTTTCTTCTCCAAGAACCCAAATGAACTTCATATATCGACATCGGAGATTTCATACTATTTTTTTTATATCTTGTATTCATCCAATCTTTATCGTTCCATGTATAAGAAAGGTCCCAAACTTTTGAACCTGTTTTTTGAGGAGTTTCACAATGAAATGCATAAGGATCGGCTTTTTCAACAGAATAGTTATTAAAATTGGAAACTATGAAATATTTATAAGTATCACCTTGTTTTAAAAAAGGAATAAAACCTTCCCATATACCGGAAGAATCTCCTCTTGGATTTAAAGGATGCGAATATTTATCCCAATAGTTAAAATCACCTATTACGGAAACATGTTTTGCGTTCGGAGCCCAAACGGCAAAATAAACTCCGTCTTTCCCCTCATAATTTACGGGATGAGCGCCCAATAAATTATAAAGTTGAAAATGGCTTCCTTCTTTAAAAAGATAAATATCCTGTTCTGAAAACAATGAAAAAGGTCTTACATAATTTTCCATAATTTTATCCTTTATTAATATTATTTATATTTTTTTACCAACATAAAGAGATTCAATTATTTTCTTCTGCTTTTTAAAAGTTCTATCATACTATGATCTTTGTTCTTTATCGCATAATCTATGGCAGAAAGACCATCACTATCACTCGAATGCATTCTCGCACCACTATCTAAAAGTATTTTTGCTATATCGAAATATCCTTTTGATGCTGCTAATATTAAAGGAGTTTTACCGCTTGCATCCTTACCGTTAACTCTCGCACCTTTATCCAACAAAAAAGAAACCATATCCAAATTATTCGTATCTACGGCAATATTTAATAATCTTGTATTATTATCATCCTTGTAATTAATAACGGCACCATTTTTAACCAATAAATTTGCAATTTTCAAGCTTCCCATTCTCACAGCTATACCTAACGGCGTTACTCCATTGTTGTCGGAAGCATTAACATCAGCTTTATATTGTACCAACATTTTGACTATATCATAGTTTGATTTATATATCGCATACATTAAAGGCGTAACCCCGTTTACATCGGCAACATTTATTTCCGCTCCCGTCGTAAAAGCCAGTTGAACCAAATCTTCGTTATTTGTTGCACATGCAGAAATAATTGGTGTTATTCCGCTATCATCTTTGGCATTAATATCGGCACCTTTTGATATTAAAAAAGCAGCCATATCGTAATCGTTACTGTCAAAAGCTATTATTAAAGGTGTTTTACCTTGAATACCTCTCTCGTCTATTTCTGAGCCGTATGCAATAAATCTTTCGGCCAAACGAATATTTGAAGTAAGAATAGATTCACCTAAAGTTCCCGGAATTGTACCCACTTTATTAAAATATTTCACTATATCGTTATGTCCGCTTTTCATTGCAAAAACCGAAGCGGTTATACCATCTTTTGTTTTTGCATTTATATCGGCATTGTTTTTTACCATGTACTTTACTAAATTAAACATTCCTTTTTCGGCGGCCATCATTAAAGCCGTTGTACCGTTAGGCAACTTTGTATTTAAATCAACATCATAATCTATTAACAATTTTGCTATATCTTCCATTCCTTTGTTTATTGCCAACATCAAAGAGTTCATACCCATATTATACGCAACATTAACATTTGCTCTGTTTTTTATCAGCAGAGCCGATATATCGGAATATCCCATACCTATGGCTGTCAACAAAACGGGATTTCCCATCGAATCTTGAGAATTAGGGTTTACCCCTTTTCTTAGGCATTGTCGAACAATATCAAACTTGTTCTGTTTTACGGCATTTACAATTGTATCCGAATTGAACGTTGCCGAATAAAGAAAAGTTGAAAAAAACATAAAACATAATATAAAAAGGGTTTTATTATTGAACATTTTAGTTATTTAACTCTGCTATTTTAATATTACATTCTTTTGCCAACTTTACATCAAGTTTTGCAGCTTCTTTATATTTTTCAACGGCTAAATCTATTTGTTTGTTTCTCTCGTAAATTTCTGCCAATCCGAAATATGCGGATGCATACTTGGGATTTATTTCTATAGCTTTTGTATAAAATGATTTTGCTTGTTCGAAATTGTTATTCATTTTATAAATATCCGCTATTTTTGAATAAGCAAATGTAGCTTTTGGAGACAATTCTATGACCATAAGTAAATCTTTTATTGCATAATCAAAATTTTTTATTCCCATATATGCTTCTGCTCTTAATAAATAACATTGAGGATCCTTATAATTAAAAGAGACCGCTTTATTTAATTCCGAAATAGCCTCTTCATATTTTTGTTTTCTAAAACTTATGTTACCTCTGTTTAAATGTATCATACTGGCTGATGCATTTATTTTTCCCGTATTTGCTTTCAGTTCATTTTCATTCATTTGTTTAAGTTCCTGAAGCTTGTTATTATCCGTAACTTGTTGTTCGTATACTTGTTTTTGTTCAGGTACTTTTTGCTCATTTTGAATATTTTGTGTAGCTTGTTTTTCCTCTTGTTTTATTGCGGCAACAGGTTCCTTTTTAGTGTCAATGTCAAATGTATTAATTTCGTCATTCTCGGCTTTTATTCCCAATGCTTTTGCTTGTGAAAAGTCTCTTTCGGCGTCTTTCTTCTTACCGAGCTGTTGATATAACAAACCTCTTTTATAGAATAAAAGACCATCTTTCCCGTCAAGTTGTATCAATTTTGAATAATCTGATATTGCATCTTCTTTTTTATTGTTTTTTTCTAAAATATCTATCTTTTCCAACAATAAGTCCTTATTTTTTGAATTAAGTTTCACGGCTTTTGTGAAATCTTGTAAAGATAATTTAACATTGTTTAATTCACAATATATTTTAGCTCTAAGCCAATAATACTCATAATTTGAAGAATCCATATTTATGGCTTTATTCAAGTAATCTAAAGCAGCTTTAAAATTTTGTTTATTGAAATCGGATTTTGCCAAGAAATAAAACAATCTCTTATCTTTAACACCGCTATTCATTGCTTTGTTTAAATATTTAACAGAACTATCGTAATCTCCCATCTCGGCAAAACTGACTCCCAAAAATAAATCTGTTTCTTTTTCTTGCTTTTTTGCCTCATATATCGACGTTAAAAGGGATATGACTTCCGAGTATTTTTTTAACTCAAAACATATTTTTGCCAATAAAAATTTATTATCTACTTTTAATTCAAACCCGCTTACTTGTTTTGCATCTGAATAAGCATCAAGAAATTCCGATTTACTTACATAATAATTTATTCTCGACATATATGCCTTATCATAAGCAGGATCAAAATCCAATGCAAGATTTATATTTTTAAGATAATTT
>CACWKJ010000089.1 GCA_902761395.1 uncultured Elusimicrobium sp.
AACATGGACACCCAAATCATTATCTCTTATAACTACGGTAACAAAATCTATATCCGTTCCTTTCAATATTTCTATAAATTCGTTTTCTTCCATTTCACTGTTAAAAATGTGTTCATCGGAAGCTATTTTTACACCTACATAAGAAGTTTTATAGTCGGAAAAGTTTCCGAAAAATGATTTTCTTTTTAATGCTTTTATTACGGTTATTGCTTCTGAAATTTCTTTCATGTCGGAAGCAACATGCGGATATTTTAATTGAGTGTTTCCTATTCTTGATATAATTTCGGAAGTATCCACGATATCATCGTAGCCTAAAGATTCTATTTGTTCATAAGTTTCTTCGTCGGAAGTTAATACCACCGGAATATAGTTAACAAGATTGTCCGAAAGAATATAATTCAGTCTTAATGATGTTAATTGAGGAACACCTTCAAACGAAACAATATTGTTTCTGTAATCTCTTAAAAAGTCCGATATGTAATTTAAAACACTATCCTGCCAAGCAGTGTTCGGATTATCTATCCCGACAAGATAAATTTTAGAGCCTTCGAATTCCAAAGTGTACACTTTTATTTCTTTACCGTCCTGTTCCAATATTTCCGGTTCACCGTATTCAGTTTCATTTAAAGCATTTGCATTTACCGGAATAACAACAGTGGATTCAAAACCCAATTTTGATTTTGCGGATACTGCTTCCTTTATTTGAGTCATATCTATAGTTTCTCTAACTTCACTTTCAAAGGAAATCCAATTTCCTTTCATATATTTAGGTATTATAGTCCTGAAAAATCTGTTCATATTTGAATAAAGATCTATAAAAACTCTTTTTAAATTATCATATACATAAGAAACTTTACCTGTTTTTATGGACGGATTTTTTAACAGTTGGGCTTCCATATCTAAGTTTTCCATTTCTTTTCCTTCATAAACATATACTGTGTTTGCTTTCCATGCAAAACCCGCCTGCGTGAGCATACTGTCAAAACTTTCTTTTCCGAAATTGTATGTCGCCATTAAAGTTTTTAAATATGCCTGTTCGTTATGACCTCTGTTCCCTTCCGGATACATAACGATTGTTAAACCGTCCAACTTTAAAACTTCTATTTTTTCTATTTGTTTTGCATCTTGTTTCTTGTACCAAATACTGAAAGGATTCGTTTCTTCGCTGTCGCCATAGGTAATATCTGCAAATTTATCACCGATATTTTTGTCACCCAAGTATAAAGAAAGTTCACTTATTAAATAACCGGGCATAAATACTATTGAATTTTTGCCGTCTGCGGTATACTTTTTTGCTTTGTCCATAAATTCTTTAAACGGTTCAAATGCCAAAATTCTTTGTTCCGGTGCGCCGCCGTCGGAATATTTCGGAGTAAAGTAGGTGTATTTAACAGATTCCACCGGCCAAACAAAGACGAAAGTTTTTTCCGTAAAAGCAGGCATATATTTTTGCAATACCGATTTTAACCAATTACGATCTTTATAAGGATATCTCTTGTATGTTCCGTCAGAATTCAAATAAAAATGAGTATTGTTCCTGTTAAAAGAATGTGATGATTTTACAAACAAAGAAAAAGGAATATTTGAATTTAAAAAAGTTGCTCCGTTTGTTTGTTGAGACCAAATATCGCCGAGCGTTGCTAACGGTTTTGAAAACCGTTCTTCTATTAAAGAAAGATCCAAACAAACATTTTTGTCTTGCAGGTTATTCTGTTCCAAAATTCTTATTAATCTTTCTTTTTCTATTTCTCCTCTCATTGAAGTAATATCGGATACATCAATATATATTACTTTTTTACCTTTATATATGAGTTCACTTCTTTTATTTATATCTTCCATGCTTGACCAAGAACCATATCTGCCGTGAAAAACCACAACGGGATCTGTTTCTTTTGTTTCCCAGTCGGATTCGTTGGGTAAGAACAAACTTCCTTTTTTCAGTACGGAAACAAGCTCTCTTTTTTGCTTTGTCGAAGAAGAAAAATCCGTTTTTAACACTTTATAAACTTTCACTATACCGTCTTCGGAAACAATTTCGTAATCGCCGTTATCTTCTATGGTAATATCAAGATCTCCTATTTCACTCAAATCCACATTTTTCATTGTTATGGAAGTGTTTGTACCGGCTTTTAAAGTGAGAGTTGTACCTTTGTTTACAAAAACATTGTCAAGCTTTATTTTTCCTTCCAAAATTGCCTGTGCGCCATCTTCTACAACGGTATCAACATATTCAAAAGTTCCGTTAATTGTTTTAACTTTCGGTTGCGGCTGTTTCCCGGAAGAACGAAATCCTCCCCCGCCGCCGCCCATAGCCATTAACAAAGGAAATGCCAAAATAAAAGTTATAAATCTCGAAAGTTTTTTTAATATTCTTTTTATTTCACTTTGTTTTTTTTCTTTTGTTAATCTGTTCAATGTTTCAATATCCCGTTGCATTGTCGATATATCGCTTTTATCATGTATTTCACCGGCAACATTTTGAGAAATATAAAATATTCGTTCTTTACCGTTATCCGAAACGGTTACAACAAAAGAATTTCCTTCCGCAATTTCTATGTTTTTTATATTTATATCGGAGTTTAATCCTTTTGTTTTAAGAATATCCTTAAAATGTTGTTGTATAAGGTCTATAACGGAATTAAATTCCCGTTCGTTATTTAAATTGTTTGAAAGAGATTGCAAAACGGTATAATCCAAAAATGTTCCGATAATAACTTTTACGGGATCTTCCCATTCCATATTCATAACGGAACTTCTTATAAATTTTTGGTATGTGTTGGATAAAATAGAATATTGTTTTATGTAATCTTTATAGAATTTGTCTTCACTGGCTTCGGTATCGGCAAACTGAACATTCGGCATAATAACCGCATAATTTATATTTGATTTTGTCATTAAATCCTGCAGGCCTAAACTGTGGTATCCTCCTGTTACCATAATATCTATGGGTTGTTTTGTTTTCTGCAAAATTTCTTCAAAAGATTTTCTGCCTTCATTTTTAATAACTAATTTGTTCACAAAATCTTTTTCCGATATCTTTTTATTGAGAATGTTTTCCAAAAAGAACAAATTTCTTTTTTCGTTGTTTGAATAAAATTTGTTAACGGGTTTGTACCATTGTTTTATTTCTGTTATATCTGTATTTGAAATGTAGTTTTTAAGTAAAATACAGTATCTGCCGAAATTTTCTTTTATATATTCGTATTCAAAAGACGGAATGTTGTTTGTGAGAAACAATAAAAGTTTTTCTGTGTAAGAATTCAAGAATATCAAATTTTTTTCTATTGTCGTTTTTGAATATTCGTTGTACAATCTGTCCGTTAAAAACTTTTCTTCGTTTAAAATTTTTGTGGCATCCAACATATTTCTTTGTTTTAAGCAATTTGAAAATTTTACAAGTTCGGAATAATTTTTTTCTAATTTATTTTTTAAAACAAAGTTTAATAACTCGTTACAATATTTATCAGGAAAAGCTTTTGCCGTTTTTTGTATTTTTGTATACTGCTCGAAAGGCAACTTTTCTTTAAGAAGAGTAGTTATTTCGGAAATTTCAAATTTTAATTTCTTTGTGTTTATCGACTTAAAAATTTGTTCCAATTTTAAGAAATCAACAATGTTTTTATAATCGGATTCTGAAACAGATTTCGGTATCAATTTGAGCAAATATTCATAATATTCACATTTTTGTTGTTGTAGTCTGTAACCAAATCGTTAAAAGCTTTTAATCTGAAATTGTATGTATCTTCGGCAGCTTGTTCCAAAACATTTGAAATATTTTGCATTTTTATGTTTATTGCTGCTCTTTTTTCAAACATCTGTTCCAAAATATAAAAATTTTCTTTATATACTTGTTCTTCTTCCAATCCTTTAAAAAGAATATTTTTGTCTTGTTCGAAAAGTCCGAAATATTCCGTACCGGTAATTTTACCTTCCTTTAAAAGGTTGTCCGCAACCGTTTTCTTCAGTTTTTCATCTTTTATTGCATTTAACCAACCGAAATCCAAATTACCGTATGCTCCTTCAAGATAAATATTTTTAATATTGTAATTATCCGAAAGGAACTCAAGTATGGAAATAATGTTTTTTTGAGTATTTTCATCGGAATGCAAATCTTGAATATTGATTATTGTTTTATCACCCAAGACATACATATCCCGAACAAATTTTCCTATATCTTCCGGGAGCAGGTTATAATCTGCGGTATTGTTAACCGCAACGGGCACGGCTTTCGGAATAAAAGCACCGTAAATATCGGTTATTATTAAATTAATAAAGCACAAAGAAATAACAGTACTTAGTATCTTTTTCATACTTTTTCCCAAATATATATAAATATTATAATAATATAATAGTTTAATATCTTTTTGTTTAAGTTTCAAGCCGATAATTTTAACACATATAATGCTGTATCTATTTAAGTAAAAAATTTGTATAATATTTAAGATTAAATTTGTTTAATAAAAACATAACTTATTGAGGTACATAAAAATGATGGTTTCATCTGTCAGTAACAAAAAAGGTTTACCTGAAGGATTGTGGACGAAATGTAAGAAATGCGAACAGATAATTTTTCAAAAAGATTTTGAAGAAAACTTTATGGTATGCCCTAAATGCGGATACTATGTTAGATTAAATTCAAAAGAAAGAATCGCTTTCTTGACGGATAAAGGTTCTTTTAAAGAACTGAATTCCGATTTGAAACCCGTTGATGTAATAGGTTTTCCCGGATACAAGGCAAAAAAAGATTCATATAAAATAAATGATGCTATTCGTACAGGTGAAGCTAAAATGGGCGGATATCCTGTTGCAATAGGTGTAATGGACTTTGAATATATGGGCGGAAGTATGGGTTCCGTTGTGGGTGAAAAAATCGTTCGCCTTATAGAAAAAGCAATAGAAAGAAAAATGCCGGTAATAATAGTTGCCGCTTCCGGCGGTGCAAGAATGCAGGAAGGTATCATTTCTTTAATGCAAATGGCAAAAACTTCTGCCGCACTTGCAAAGTTAAGCCAGAAAAGGTTACCTTTTATTTCCGTATTAACGGATCCTACAACCGGCGGTGTAGCAGCATCTTTTGCAATGCTGGGTGATGTTATAATAGCGGAACCGAATGCATTAATAGGTTTTGCAGGCCCCAGAGTTATAGAACAAACCATAAGACAACAATTGCCGAAAGGATTCCAATTATCCGAATTCTTGTTAAAACACGGTATGGTTGATATGGTGGTTGAAAGAAAAAATTTAAAAGATACCATAATAAAAATAATAAAGTTCTTTGTATTTAAAGCAAAATGATTTCCGTTGAATCAGGAAAAGAATATAAAACGATGGTTCTCGGGTTGGACAGAATAAAAATTTTTCTGTTCGATATCGGTGTGGAATATAACAAAATAAAATATATTCATATTGCCGGAACAAACGGTAAAGGTTCCACCGCAAAAACAATTTCGGAAATTTTAATAAGTTCGGGATACAAAACAGGATTATATACTTCTCCCCACCTTATTAAAATAAACGAAAGAATACAAATAAATTCTTTACCGATAACCGATAAGCAACTGAAATCGTTGGATAAAAAATATTCCGGTATATCGAAAAAGTATAAACTTACATATTTCGAATATATTACGGCTCTTGCTTTTATATATTTTGTTAAAAATAAAGTTGATATTGCAGTACTTGAAACGGGATTGGGCGGACGGCTCGATGCCACGAATATAGTCACTCCTTTGGTTTCCGTTATTACAAGTATTGATTTCGATCATACCGAAATTTTGGGAAACACCTTAAAGAAAATAGCTTTCGAAAAAGCCGGTATAATAAAAAAAGATGTTCCCGTAGTATGCGGTAATATAAAAAAAGATGCTCTTGCAGTAATAAAAAATGTTGCCAAAAAGAAAAATGCAAGAGTTTTTGTTTATAATAAAGATTTTAAAGCCCGACATGTAAGTTATAATTGGAAAAACTTAACTCAAAAAATAAGTTATTATGGCTTAAACAAAAATTTAACAATGGATTTTTCCTTGTTGGGCGACTCGCAAGTGTATAATTCGGCAACGGCTTTAATTGTTTGCGAGATACTGAAAAAAGATTTACCTAAAATAAAGTTTAGTACCGTAAAGAAAGTTTGTAAAAATATAAAGTGGCCGGCACGGTTTGATTTTAGAAAAAACAAAATAAACGGTAAGAATTGTTCTTTTGTTATAGACGGGGCACATAATATACAGGCGATAGATAATTTTATTGCATTGTATAAAAAATCCCCTTTTTATAAAAAAAACACAAAACTTCTTTTTGCCGTTATGCAGGAAAAAGATGTTAAAGCGGTAATAAAAGAGGTATCGAAAGTTTTCGATAATGTAAGTTTATTGAAAGTGGAAAATTCCAGAGCCGCGGATACAAATGTTTTAAAGAAAGAATTTTCCAAGTATATAGATAACAAAAACATTTGTACTTACGATACCGTAAAACAGTTTTTTAAAAATATACAAAACAACGATGTTTATATATGTTTAGGTTCCTTTTATTTAGCGGGAACGATACTAAAATTCACAGAGGAAACAAATGACTAATTATTATCTTGGTGCAGATATGGGCGGAACATTAATAAAGATAGCAATAGTTGACGATAAAGCTAATGTTATAGAAGAAGCGGTTGTTAATACGGATATAAATGCAAGTCCCAAATCGGTCATTGAAAATATAGTTGAAGTATTTAAAAAATTTAAAAACTACAACAAAGTAAAAACCATCGGTATAGGTATTGCCGGTGATATAGATTTTAAGCAGGGAATAGTAAGACTTTCCCCGAACCTTCCGAAATGGAACAAAGTTCAATTAAAAAGAGATATTGAGAAATTAACGGGTAAAAAAGTTTTTGTGGACAACGATGCCAACACTGCCGCAATAGGCGCTTATTGGCTCGATATTAAAGCCAAAGCGGACAATATGGTATGTGTTACCTTGGGAACCGGTGTAGGCGGCGGAATAATAATAAACAAAAAACTTTTCAGAGGTAACAGCGGAACAGCCGGTGAAATAGGACACATTACCGTAGAACCCGACGGAAGGAAATGTAATTGCGGAAATTACGGTTGTGCCGAAACATATATCGGTGTAAGACATATAGTAAAAGAAACAATCGATTTGCTTAAAACAAAAAAATCCAAATATATAGTAAAGTTGGCAAACAACGATATAGAACAAATTACTCCCAAGCTGTTGTCTCAGGCAGCCGAAAAAGGTGATGTTGTTGCAAAGAAAGTTTGGAACAATGCCGGAGAAAAGTTAGGAATATTATTATCCGATATTATAGATTTTTTCAATCCCGACTGTATTGTTTTGTGCGGCGGGATAAGTAATGCGGGCGACTTAATTATTAGACCTGCTAAAGAACAAATAAAAAAGAGAGCATTTAAAACTGCTGCTAAAGCCTGCAAAATCGTGGTATCCAAATATACAAGTAAGCTCGGTGTTGTAGGTGCGGCAATGCTTGTAAAAAACTAACAAATGCTTCGTAAAAAAATAATCTTCTTATTATCCATATTGTGTTTATCTTTTATTTTTACTTCACAAGCTTTTTGTGCTTACGAAGTAACAATAAAAGCCGATTCTTTAACATATCAACAAGACGATGAAATTATTACCGCAGAAGGTAATGTCGAGCTTGAATGGACAGATAAAATAATAAAAGCCGACAATATAGAAATGAGAATAAAAGATCAACATCTTCAAGCAGAAGGCAATGTTGTAATTTCCGAAGAAAAAAGTCTTCTTATGTCCGATAAAATTCAATATGATATGGCTAAGGAACAAGGTGACCTTGAAAACACTTTCGGAACAAGTTCGTCAATATTCTTTAAAGCGGAAAAGATGGTAAAAGTATCTTCCGATACTTACGAAATAGAGAATGTAAAACTTTCCAATTGCGATTTGGATGATCCGCATCATTATGCTTTTGCAAAAAGAGGCGTGTTTGTTGTAGACAAAAGAATAACAATTTATAAAGCAACTTATTATGTAGGTAAAGTCCCGATATTTTATTTCCCCAAATATACAAGAAATTTAGCAGGTTCCGACAGTAAATTCAGTTATGAAATTGAACCGGGGTACACTAATGACGGCGGTCTTTCGGCAAAAGCTAAATTAAAGTATAAGTTTACAGACAAATTAAATTCAGCGCTTTTGTTGGATTATTTAGGAACAAGAGGCGAAGGTGTAGGACTTGAAACTGTAGGACTTGAAACGAGCTATTACGATAAAGAAAAACTAAAAGCAACATTTTATGCTTACGGAACACAAGACAGAAAAGAAGATTCTCAAAGGTGGATGATAAAACCTTCTTATTGGCAAAAGATAAACGATTTGTGGAAAATACAATCTCATGCGGAGTTTGTAAGTGATTCTTATTTCAACAACAGATATTCGCTCGATGATTGGGACAGAGTATTAAACAGAAGAAGATCGTATGCCGCCATTACAAGGCAAAGCAACAAATCGAATTTAAGAGTAATGTCGGAACTGTATCAAATATATAACCCTATAACGGATAAAATACAGAACGGTTCTTATTTAATATTACCGCAGGTTTATTATTCTTTATATCCCACAAAAACATTGGGAGCTTTCAGCAGTTTCACTTTCAATTTCGAAAACAAAACAAATTATGAAATGGAATTTTCTTCAAACACTTATGATTACAGAAAAATAAGTGCTTATGCCGACTATAACATAACAAAAGATTACAGAATATCAAAAAGAATGACCGTTAAACCTACTTTAGGTGTGGACGGAACTTTTTCCGACAGTGTGAACCCCGAAGATGATGATAAAAACTTTACAACAAGATATTACGGATCTTTAAATACAAGATACAGACCTACATGGTGGATGGATTGGAACTTGTCGTATAATGCGAAATTAAGGTCCGATATTAACAGATTAAACATAGATACCGACGGATTTGATAAAGGTGTTGAACAAAATGCTCTTTTATTCAACAATTACATTTACACAAACTATAATTTAACCGTAAGAAATACTACCGGCTACGATTTTAGAGATTTGGAAGGGTTGGGTTATATAGATTGGTATCCTTTTGTAACGGAATTAACTTATATACCGTCGTCTAAAGTTACATTATATTTAAAACAAACTCAAGATTTGCATCCGTTTAAATTCAATTCTTTACAGTTCGATTCGATGTTCGGGCAACTTGAAAGATTTTATTTTAAACTTTCCGCTTTTTATTATCAATTAAGGCCGGAAGAAGTTGATTTGGTTTCCGGTATAGGTTTTTGGTTAAATTCCAAGTGGAGACTTGATTATCTTATAAGAATAACCAGCCATTATACGGAAAACAAGTGGTCTAAAAGAGATCAGGAATTAAAAGTTTACAGAGATTTGCAT
>CACWKJ010000090.1 GCA_902761395.1 uncultured Elusimicrobium sp.
CACATCTCCGTCAATATTTGAGTTTGCAGGTGCTAAAGATGTTGCACTTGAGTTTCACTCTTTTTCAAAAACATTTAATATGGCAGGTTGGAGAGTAGGCTGGGCTTGCGGGGCAAAACAATTGCTTTATCCGTTAGAAAAATTCAAATCTTTTTTGGATTACGGAGTTCCGACTTTTATTCAGCTTGCAGCTGTTGCCGCATTAAACGGTTCTCAACAGTGCGTTAAAGAACAAGCTGCAATTTATGAAAGAAGAATGAACAAGATGGTTGACGGATTAAACAAAATCGGTTGGCATGTACAAAAAACCAAAGGAACAATGTATGTTTGGGCGGGCCTTCCCGATAACTTAAAGAAAGAAGGTTCTTTGTCGGTTGCTGAAAGACTTCTTAAAGAAACAGGAGTTGCGGTTTCTCCCGGAGCAGGATTCGGAAAGTGCGGCGAAGGATATGTAAGAATATCGTTGGTAACACATGATAAAAGATTTCATGATGCATTACTCAGAATTAAAAAATTTACATTAAACGGAAAATAAATTTATGAAGAAAAGTTTAAATATCGGTTTGGTAGGTTATGGAACAGTAGGTAAAGGTGTAGTAAAAATTTTGGAGAAAAACAGTGCTATCGCATTGAGAAAAGCAGGCGTAAAAATAAATGTCAGATCTATTTGTGATTTATATCCTATAGATAAGCCGAAATTGTATGTTAAAAATTTCATGAACATAATAAAAGATCCAGAAATAGATATAGTTGTAGAACTTATCGGCGGATATGAACCCGCAAGAACTGTTATTACCGAAGCTCTTAAGAACGGTAAAAGTGTTGTTACCGCCAATAAAGCGGCATTGGCAAAATATTGGGACGAAATATTTTCTTTGGCACAAGAAAACAAACAGATGGTATATTTTGAAGCATCTGTGGGCGGAGTTATTCCGGTAATACAGGGGTTGAACGAAGGTCTTGCCGGTAACGAAATAAAAAGTATAAAAGGTATTTTGAACGGAACAACAAATTATATATTGAGCAAGATGACAGATGAAGGTGTTACTTACGGCGATGCATTAAAAAGTGCACAGGCATCGGGTTTTGCAGAAGCCAACCCTACGGCGGATGTTAAAGGTCTTGATACAGCAAACAAACTTGCAATATTATCTTCGCTTGCTTGGGGAAGTTGGATAAAAGTTGAAGATATAAGAGTTAAAGGTATAGATCAACTTGATATAGAAGATGTTAACATAACAAGAGATTTCGGTTATGTGTTTAAACTTATAGGTTCCGCGATAAAAACCGATAAAGGTGTGGATTTGTGGGTGGAACCTTGCTTAATCGATCATCATCATTCTTTTGCAAATGTTCATAACGAATATAATGCAATTATGATAAAGGGTGATGCCGCGGATGATGTTATGTTTTACGGTAAAGGTGCAGGACAGTTGCCTGCAGCTTCGGCAGTAGTTTCCGATATTATAGATTTATCAAAATATATTGCTAACGGAACGGCAGGTGTTGTTCAAAATGTAGTATATTCCAAGAAAAAAATAGTTAAATTCTTGCCTCACGGAGACAGCAAGAGTGATTATTATTTAAGATTTTCCGTAGTTAACAGACCGGGAGTTCTTTCAAAAATTTCAGGTATATTGGGCGAACACGGAGTATCGATAGCAAGTTTGTATCAGGACGACAGAAATAAAGACAAGAAAGTTTCTATTATAATTACAACTCACAGAGCTTTGAGCAAACAAATATCGGAAGCATTGAAAGAAATAGATAAATTGTCGATAATAAAAGCCAAGACTGTTAAGTATAGAATAGAAGAATAATTTTCTTTTAGGAGTATCTTATGGCAACAATGTTTATGATATTTGTGTCGGTATTTTTGGCCGAGCTTGGAGACAAAACACAGATCGCGACATTGTTGTTTGCAACAGATTCTAAAATTTCACCGTTTCAAATTTTTTTAGCTTCGGCAGGAGCATTGGTTGTAGCATCTGCGATAGCTGTACTTGCAGGAACATTTGCAAAAACATATTTACAACAAATACCGTTAAAATTAATCAGCGGTATTTGTTTTATTTTGATAGGTTTGTGGACAATTTATAGTTACTATAAGGGGTAGTAATGAAAAAAAACATAAATGTTTTTTTTATCACTTTTATTTGTTTATTCTTTTTTTCTTTTATGGCTTATGCGGAAAAAATAATAATGAACGACGGTACCGAATACGAAGGTAATATTCATCATCAGGATGATAACGTTGTTTTTATTGTTTGCAAAGAAGATTTAATAAAGTTGAACAAATCCGATATAAAAGAAATAATAAAAGAAGAAGACACTAAAAAAAAAACTGGTTTGATGATTGATAATACGGATGTCGTTGAAGATAACAACGAAACAATCGTTCAAATCGGATATGACTTTTACGGTAAATATTTACATAAAGGACACGAAGACGAAACCGATTATTCAAAAGGTTTAACATTCGGTGCAAAATATTATCATTATTTTATTGATGAACTTGGCGTAGGTTGCGGTGCAAATTTTCAAAGTTCAAGAAATCTTGAAGATATCCCCGGAAAAGTTTATTTTGTTCCCACATATATATCGTTAAAACTTCGTTCTATTCCTACGGAACCATATAAATACGGTTATGTTGTCGGTAATTTAGGTTACAACTTTTTCTTTCCTGTTTCCGATTACGATGAATATCTTGTGGATGAAAAAGGCGGCCTGTTTTATTCTTTAGGTATAGGTATAGTATACGATAGTTTTTTATTTGAAATAGCGGCATCCGTTCATAAGGGTGATGCAAGATTAAAATCTACAACACACAGTATAGATATAGAATACAAAACTTATACTTTTTCCGTAGGTTATGTATTCTAAACCAAACTAATAAACAAAAAAATTTACTTTTTTATTACGTTATCAAATATGATATAATCTAAATGATATGAATATAAAAAATTTTTTCGTATCTTTAATATTTGTTTTATTGCCGGTTAATATTTTCGCACAAAACAGTATTATTGTTTTTTTTGCGGAAACGATTGATGGTATTTCTTCAAAAGTTATTCAAAAAATAGAAAGTTCCGATAAATTTTGTCTTGCTGTTTCTTTTGATGAAGACAAATATATAAAGCAAGAAATACAAGATTTAATCGTTACACGCAAAATAGAACCGACTATAAAAATAATAGAACCTTATTTTCCGTTAATATCATCGGAAATAAATTTAAGTTCTTCTGTTGTTTTTAATAAGATCGACAATTGTAAAGATATTTTAAACGGTTATAAAAAAGATTACAGAACGAAGTTTGAAATAAATAAACACGGTATTTATTTAAAAGGTGCGGCATTAAACGATGATGTTTTAAATATGTTTTATAAAAGTAACATATTGTGGACTATGGCAAAAAGTGAAGATGAAAATAAAAAAGGATTATTTATGAAAAACGAAGTTGCATTATTTATTCCATATACAAATTTTACAGTCAGCGAAACAAAAATAAAACAATGGTTCAGTTCTTTGAGCGGTAAAAAATATATTCCGGTAGTGTTAACAAGTAATCACATTAAGAATGAAAAATTTATGTTGAATCTTATAAATTTCGTTAATAACGATAATAATTTTGATGTTGAATTACCTGTAAATGCGGCTTTTTACGGATATAATTCCAAAACAGCAGGAGATGTGTTGTTGGAATTATTGTCTAATGTCCCGAGAGAAAATATATTAAAATTATGTTTGGCAAATAAAGAAGTAGCAGAATACAATAACGGTAAAAAAGATGACGAAGTTTATACGATTTTGTGTGACGAACTTTCAAATATGTATAGTTACAATGTTATAAACGGAATTTTAAATAACAATAAAAATTCTTCAAAAATATTTGATATATCTTATAATAATATTTTTAGAATGTTGAACAAAAAAGTTCCGAACATTAATGAATTCCAGGAAGCACTTGTTGTTGAAAACGGTTCTGACTTGCAGGATAGAGGTGTATGCAGATTTACCAAAAAAAATAATTCGTTGATTATTTATAATGACAGTTCTTTCTTTACAAGTTTTTCCGTAAGTAAAACTAACGAGAATGTATATTTTAGCACGGATGCGGATTTAAACGGATTGGACAGTATTGATATTTATATTGATATGAACGGAATAGCATATACCGGTTCCCAAAAAATGTTAAAACCGGTAAATGCATTTTTTATTCCGGAGCATAGTTGGGAGTTTGCTGTCAGGATAACAAAAGAAAAAATTTATATTTATAAATGTTTGGCAAACAATGTTGACTTGATAGAGACTCTGCCTAATGAATCAGAATCTGCCGATATATCAATAGCATCAACTCTTTTAAGAGGTAATCCGCAAAATTGGAGTTACCAGGTAGTTGCAATAAAAGGCGGAGAAGTTGTGGATTTTATAGGAACTAAAAATAAAAAAAGTAAAATGTTTAAAAGCGGTCCATTACAAATAAGTATGTATAATTATAAGTAGGTTATATCATGAAAAAAATTATAAGTTTTTTAGTATTGAGTTGTTTTTTTGTATCCGCGTATTGTTTTGCTAAAAATGAAGTAAAAAATGTGGATGTTAAAGTAGAAAGTCAAAAATTAAATGTTATTTACGACGGACAAAGTTATGAGGGTATGAGTTTATATAACATATTGGTATTCCGTAAGTAAAAAAGTTTCAATGAAACTGAAAAACAGATCAATAGATATATTTTATGATTCAAGAAGAGTTTCTATCGGTAAAAATAAAACTAAATTACAAATTCCTTCCGTAATGATAAATAAGGAAGTTTATGTCCCTGTAGAAATTCTAGATTTAAAAAGTTTTTCCGAAATTTCGGAAACGATATCCTCGTTTGATTTAAAACACAGAATACTTAACGTCACAACGAAAACCAATATATCTGCCGTAAGATATTATACGAGAGAAAATGATACCGAAATAGTTATAGAACTCGATGAAAAAATGACCCACACGATAAAAAAAGCAAAAAATTCTATTATAGTTGCTTTTCAAAGAGGAAAAATTGTTAAGGATAGTATTGTTGCAAACAACGGTGCTATAAAAGATATATCTTATGAAACTAAAGGAAGGGAAGCTGTTTTTACAATAAATTTAGCACAAACTCCAAAATCGGTAGTAGTTCAAAAGTTTGCTAAACCGTTGAAATTAGTAATAGACATAGAACATACAAAAGCGGTTGATATGGCAAAGCCTACCAGTGTATATATTCCGGAAACAATAGTTGAAGCAAAACAAATCAGTAAAGCGGAAGAAGAAGTTATAGATGAACAAAAAGAGAAAAAA
>CACWKJ010000091.1 GCA_902761395.1 uncultured Elusimicrobium sp.
GTTATTGCTGCTGTTAAGGTTGTTTTACCGTGGTCAACGTGTCCTATTGTTCCTACGTTTACATGTGGCTTTGATCTGTCAAATTTTTCTTTTGCCATTGTTCTTTCTCCTGTTTTATTTTATTATGCCTTTTTCTCTAAAATCTTATCTGCAATTTGTTTTGGAACTTCTTCATAGTGTGAAGGTTCCATGCTGTAATTTCCTCTACCTTGTGTTAACGATCTCAATGTTGTTGAATAACCGAACATTTCAGATAAAGGAACATTTGCTTTAATATGTTCGATTTTGTTTACAGGTTCCATGCTGATGATTTTTCCTCTTCTTGAGTTCAAATCACCGATAACATCACCCATGTAATCTTCCGGAACCATAACTTCTGTTTTCATTATAGGCTCAAGAATAACAGGGTTTGCTTTTTTGCAAGCATCTTTAAATGCCATAGAACCGGCAATCTTAAATGCCATTTCGGAAGAGTCCACTTCGTGGAAAGATCCATCTGTCAAAGTTACTCTAACATCTACAACAGGATAACCTGCCAAAACACCGGATGTTAAAGCTTCTCTGATACCTTTTTCAACTGCAGGTATGTATTCTCTCGGAATAACACCACCAACGATTTTGTTAACAAACTCAAAACCTTTGGCAGGAGGTAACGGTTCCAATGTTATAATAACATGTCCGTATTGACCTCTACCACCAGTCTGTCTGATGTACTTAGATTCAGCTTCAGATGTCTTTCTAACTGTTTCTCTGTAAGCAACCTGAGGTTTACCTACATTTGCTTGAACATTGAACTCTCTTCTCATTCTGTCTACCAAAACATCCAAATGAAGTTCACCCATACCTGAAATAATGGTTTGGTTTGTTTCCTCATCACTTCTTACCGTGAATGTAGGATCTTCTTCTGCAAGTCTTGATAAAGCATTAGCCAACTTTTCTTCATCGGCTTTTGATTTTGGTTCAATTGCAACCGAGATAACCGGTTCCGGGAATTCCATAGATTCCAAGATAACAGGTTTTGCTTCATCACAAAGTGTATCACCTGTTCCGGTATTTTTCAAACCAACTACTGCTGCAATATCACCTGCTCTAACTTCTTTAATTTCTTCTCTGTTGTTTGAATGCATTCTTACGATACGAGAAATTCTTTCCTTGCTGTTTTTGCCAGGATTGAATACATAAGAACCGCTTTGCAAAGTTCCAGAGTAAACTCTAATATAGGTGAGCTTTCCTATAAAAGGGTCTGCTTGTATCTTAAAGGCCAAAGCTGCGAAAGGAGCATTATCGTCAGCCGGTCTTGAAGTTTCTTCATTTGTATTTGCATCTATGCAGTGCATATCTTTTCTGTCCAAAGGTGACGGCAAATAATCACAAACTGCATCCAACATTGGTTGTACACCTTTATTTTTGAATGATGTCCCGCAGAAAACCGGGATTAATTTTATTTGAAGTGTTGCGTTTCTTATTGCTTGTTTAATTTGAGGGATTGTAGGTTCTTTTCCTTCCATGTAGCAGTTCATTACATCGTCGCTGTAATCTGCTATAAGTTCTATCATCTTTTCTCTTAATTCTTTTGCTTTATCTACTAAATCTGCAGGAATGTCTGTTACATCGAACTTTGCACCTAATTCTTCTCCGTGCCATATATAAGCTTTCATTTGAACCAAATCAACAACACCTTGGAAATTTGATTCTGAACCTATAGGAATTTGCATTGTAAGAGGTGTTGCACCTAACTTTTCTCTAATTTGGTCTATAACCATGAAATAGTCTGCACCGATTTTATCCATTTTGTTTGAAAAAACGATTCTTGGTACATTATATTTATCGGCTTGTCTCCAAACGGTTTCAGATTGCGGTTCAACTCCGTTTCCGGAATCGAATACAACAACTGCACCATCAAGAACTCTTAAAGATCTTTCTACTTCTGCGGTAAAGTCAACGTGTCCCGGGGTATCTATAATGTTAAACTGCATATCTTGCCATTTGCAATATGTAGCAGCGGAACAAATAGTAATACCTCTTTCTCTTTCCTGTTCCATCCAGTCCATTGTTGCAGCACCTTCATGAACTTCACCGATTTTGTGAGTTCTTCCGGTATAAAAAAGAATTCTTTCTGTTGTTGTGGTTTTACCGGCATCAATGTGAGCGGCAATACCGAAGTTTCTAATCTTTTCTAATGAAAATTCTCTAGCCATTTTCTTTCCCTGATATTTTTATTTTACATAAATATTTTCTTGTTTTTTTAATAACAAAAATATGCAATGCATAACGATTTTTTTCGTTATACATGCACGATAAAACATATAATTTCTTACAAAAAAAACTTATGTAAGTTTTTGTATTATATCTAAAATTTGTTTTAAAGTCAATAGTAAAACAACAATTAGCAATTAGTAATTAGAACTTAGCAATTTTGGAAAATTTAATTAAATTTTTTGCTTTGGCAAAAAATACCTTCCAAATGATTTAAAGATTTTAATTTACTTCCAATCTTCTGCCGTTCGCCTTTGCTAATCTTCCAATCTTCTAATCTTCCAAATTACCCTATGGCAATTTTTGAGTTAATTTTGTAAAATAAGCAACATTATATACATTATATATATAATGTAGCGGAGGTTTTGTTATGGCTAACAGAAGAGTTGGTATAATTACGGCCGGCGGTGATGCTCCCGGAATGAATGCTGCAGTCAGAGCCGTTGTAAGAACCGGTATATATTGCGGTTTTGAAATGGTAGGTTTTAAAAGAGCTTTCGGCGGACTTTTGGATGGTGACTATATAAATATGACCGCAAGAAGTGTGAGCGGAATAATAAATCAAGGCGGAACAATTTTAAGAACGGGAAGATGTCCCGAACTTAAAACGGAAGTCGGCAGAAAAAAAGCAATTAAAATTTTAAGCGATTTAAATATAGACAGTCTTGTAATTATCGGTGGAGACGGTTCACTTGCTGCAGGTGAGGCTTTAAGTAAAGAAGGTGTAAAAGTTGTAAATCTTCCCGCAACAATAGATAACGATGTTGTAGGAACGGAAGAAACTATCGGTTACGATACGGCACTTAATACCGCCGTTGATGCAATAGATAAAATAAGAGATACCGCACAAAGTCACGACAGAATATTTGTTGTGGAAATTATGGGCAGACATCACGGCTTTTTAACTTTGGCTGTAGGTCTTGCTTCAGGTGCGGAAGTTATAGTTGTTCCTGAAGTTAAACCGGATATGGAACAATTGTGCGACAGATTCAGACAAGCAAGTACTTCCGGTAAAAAATCTTTAATTGTAGCTTATGCCGAAGGTTGCGGAAACTCTTTTGAGTTCGGAAAAGAAATAGCAGACAAAACCGGACTTGATGTAAGAGTAAGCAATTTGGGATATATTCAAAGAGGCGGAACACCGACAGCAAGAGAAAGAATTTTAGCATCCGTTCTCGGTGCGGAAGCCATAAGAGTATTAAAAGAAGATAAAACAAACTTTTTGGTAGGTGTTGAAAAAGGCAGAATAAAACTTACACCTTTCAGCGAATTACCTAACTTAAAAAGAGAATTTAACATAGAAAACTTTAAGTTGATACAAAAACTTTCCATCTAGAAGATTGGAAGATTTGAGGATTAGAAGATTAGAAGAAAAGAGGTAATTATTGATGTCATTAACAGATGCACTTTCATTAATAAGAAGAGGAACAAACGAAATTATATCCGAAGAAGAGTTGGCAAAGAAACTTGCTTCAGGTAAAAAATTAAGAATAAAGTTAGGTGTTGATCCCACCGCTCCCGATTTACATTTGGGGCACAGTGTTATTATAAACAAGTTAAAAGTGTTTCAGGATTTAGGTCACCAAATAGTATTTTTAATCGGTGATTTTACTGCAAGAATCGGTGATCCTTCAGGAAGATCGGCAACAAGACCTATGATGACCGAAGAACAAATAATGAAAAATATTAAAACCTATCAGGATCAGGTTTTCAAAATTTTGGACAGAGAAAAAACCGAAGTTGTTTTTAACAGTAAATGGTTAAATGCGTTGGGTATAGAAGGTCTTTTGAAATTGGCATCCAAACATACTGTTGCACAAATGCTTGTCAGAGACGATTTCGAAAAAAGATTTAAAGCGGATATTCCTATAAGTATTGTTGAATTTATGTATCCTTTGTTACAAGCTTACGATTCAGTTGCTTTACAAGCGGATGTTGAGCTTGGCGGTAACGATCAAAAGTTTAACCTTCTTTTAGGCAGAGATATGCAAAGAGATGCAGGGCAGGAACCGCAGGTTGTTATAACAATGCCGTTACTTGTAGGTACGGACGGTGTTAAAAAGATGTCCAAATCTTATAATAACTATATTGCATTAAACGATAAACCTCAGGATATGTTCGGTAAGTTAATGTCTATATCCGATGAACTTATGATGTTCTATTATGAACTTTTAACGCAGGAAAATTTAGACGAAATAAAACAAATGCACCCGAAAGAAGCTAAAATGAAACTCGGTTCAATTATCGTTGAAAGATATTGGGGTAAAGAAGCTGCGGAAAACGCTAAAGCGGAATTTAATAAAATATTTGCAAATAAAGATTTGCCTACGGAAATCGAAGAATTTAAGTGCGATAAAGATAAAATAAAATTGTCCGAACTTTTGTTTGTATCGAATAAAATAAAGTTGTCCGAACTTTTGTTTGTATCTAAAATGGTTGCAAGTAAAAACGAAGCAAGAAGATTGATTGAACAGGGCGGAGCGAAGGTTGATAATGAGAAGGTGACAGCTGATACGGAGATTGAAGTTAAGAATGGAATGATATTGCAGGCAGGGAAAAGAAAATTCAAAAAAATAGTAAAATAGCGACCTTAATATTTTGGTTATAATATTGAAACTCAGGAAATCAAGTATGCCCTTACGGGATCCATATACACTTCATTCCTGAGTTTCTTCATTCTAACCTAAAATCTTAAGGTCTTTAACGGCAACGACAAAAA
>CACWKJ010000092.1 GCA_902761395.1 uncultured Elusimicrobium sp.
TCTCAATAACTCTTTCATTAGGGTTGTTATTTTAACCAAATCTTCTTTACTTTTTATAAGAGATGTTAAATCAACATTATAATTTTCCTTATCCGCATCCAAGAATTTCTTTTCCGCCTTAACAAAATCCCTTAATAATCCTTCAATTTCGGATTCATTATACTTATATTCTTTAAAATTTTGTTTTATTGTTCCTATATCTTTAGATAATCTGTTTTTCTGTTTTAAATTTAAAGTTTCATAAGCAGAGTCGACACTTGTAAACAAACTTCTCGGCAATACTTTTAAACTCTGTTTTTTTAAAGTGGTAATAGGTCTTACCTGAACGATATAAATAACACCATTATTTATTAAAAACTCTATATCTACCGGAGTTCCTTCAGCTTGTTCCAACCATTCCATTATTCTTGTAAGTTGTTCAAGTTGTTTGTTCGTTAATGTTTTTGCATTTGTATAATTTCCGTCAATTTTTGTTCCGCTTTTTATATCTATGATAAAAGTATATGGAGTTTTTCTTCCGGAAACGACATCATCGCATTGTCCGTTTACAACTTGTATTATTCTTTTCCCGTTTGTATCTTCACTCATCATTATTCCGGCTTTATCCGCCTCTAACCATTCCTCTATAAGTATTGCCGGCTTTATAATATTTGAAGATTTAACCATGTAATCCATTGCTTTTGAAGAGAAGAAAGATAATAAAGTATCTTTTACTGCCTTGGGAATATTATCATATTGTACCGAGCCGAAACTTTCCGCAATTCCTGCAGCAGAATATTCCTGAGAATCTTCCCCTACGCCGGAAGATCTTACTATTGCAAGTTTATTTTTAAACAACTCTAAATTCTCTATTCCTATATAATTTATAATATCTTCTTCGGATAAATTTTGTATTAAGGACTTTATTTCTGCTGTTATGTACCGAATATCGGCATTTTTTTCTTCTTCGTTAAGGAATTCACTTGTAACAACCTCTTCCAATTCAGCATATAATTCAGAATATTTTTCACCTAACAACTTTTCTAAAATATCATAACCGATTACCAATCCTTCGGGAACAGCAACATTTTTTATTCCCGTTTCTTTTTTCAATTGATCTAAAGCTAAATATAATTTGGATTGATTTGCGGATTTTGTTCCGACTTTTGAAGGATCGAGAGATTGTTTTTCTCCGAATTTGTATACGGCATTTTTACTTGTATGTTTAACAAAGTCCGTTATTTGTAAAACTTTTTTTACAATAGTTCTGGGTGTTATTACGGAAGGCTGTGTTTTGTATGCTTCATTTTCAACGTCCAACAAAGGTTCAAGCCACGGATTATCCGCAGATTGATAGTATATGTATTCTATAATCTTATCTGCTATGGTACTGTTTTTATATTTATTAATAAATTCTTTTATCTTCTCAACATTTTGTTTATCTATATATCTCTGTAATTCAAATAAAACATTCCCGGCTTTTCCCTTCTTAAACATTTTACTTTCAAACAATATTATTTTATTATTGCGTATATCTACTAATACGATATCGTTAGGTGCTAATTCTATTTCATGTTCTTCCATCTCTAAAGTTTCCAAGTTTCCGGCATGAACGATTTCTCCTTTCGGTTGATAAAACTTTATTCTCATTTTATTGTTAACAATTTGAGAATCGTTTACTATCATGGCTGTTTTTCCGTATTCTCTTAAAACTATTCCGGCATGGCTTGAATACGAACCACCGGCAAATAATGACACATCGTATTGAGATGCTTCCGTCACATTTTCGGGACTTGCATATTTATCAATATATAAACTTGTTTCACCGGTATTTTCGCCTAATCTTGCAAATACAGTATTTTTTTGTTCTTTCGGTGACGAAATCATTGTTCCGTAAGCAACCGGAGCATCACCTTTGATTATTGTTTCTTGTATTTTTGACCTGTAATTTAAAAGTTCTGAGTTTGTTAACTTTTCTGCAGAACTTATGTCATATCTTTCTGTTTTAAGTATTTGTTCCAATTGTTGTGAATTCAATTTCATTCTTCCGGATTCTGTGTTCATATTTTCGGGATATCCTGCAATTTCACTTGAAGTATACCTTATTATTCCGTTCTTATCGGTTAAAGTTGTTACCGCTAAAAATTCCCCTTTAGTGTTTTCATCCAATCTTCCATTGTTCAACTTTATATATCCCGTTTTTAAAACATATCCGCCTATTTGACCGACTGTTTTAAAATTCATTTCCCCCTCGGGCATTTGCGATACCAGTGCACCCTGATCCAACATATCAATCTCTTCCGCTTGTCCGACTTCACTTTCAAGAATATCTTTCATTTTATCACTCATACTCGCTATAGGATTATAATCCTTATTTCTTTCCAATTCACCTTTATCGTTTATCTTCAAATATCCCGTGGCAAATGCTTGTTCTATAGGTTTATTTACATATTTATCTATCGTATTTTGACCGTATGTTTTTATAAAGCCTACTGTTATTCTTCCTATTTTCAAAAACGTCCAAAAACCCTGCTCTTTTCTCGGAATTAAAGGTAACTCTAAAGATTTTAAAATTTTATTAAGATTCCTTCTGGTATTAAGTCTTGTTCTAACGAAATTGCTTCTTATATAACTCAATGCATAGTATCTTGAATATATATCCATTATCGCGAGTTTTGCAACATCAATATTATGTTTCATTTGAAATTTGTTACTTATAAGATTATTTAAAGAAGCTGCATTGTTAAAAAGAATTACAGCTTGCTTTGCCGCATTACCAAAGTCCATACTGCTTGTTAATCCGACATCTTTATTTAATTTGGCAACTATTCCAACAGGTAATCGTCTTGATTCAAAATCCCGAATAGATTTTTCAACTTTAAAGCCCATACTTGTTAAAATGTCTTCAAGCATTTTTATTCTGGTAGTACTTCCGTCATCTATTGCACCTTCGTGGAAATCCACAAGAATTGATTTTGTTTCTTCATTAAAATCTATAAGGATTCTTACGGAATGTGCACCTAAACTTGCTACCCATAACACAATATTATCTTTTACAAAAATCGGAGTTTTTACCCCTGTTGAAAAATCCGGGTTTTCCGCCAAATCGGACAAAAATTTTTCTACTTGCGGATTTATATTATCCGATGACAAATTATATACTGATATTAAGTTATCATTTTTTGAAACCAATGTATTGTAACCGGCATGTTCATAATCACCCAAAGAACTCATTACCGTCATTACAAATGACATATTTGCCTGTTGATGTATTCTGTTAACAAGAGCATTTATTGTCGGTATATCTTCAATTAGATTACTTGATTGATCTTCTATAGGCTTTTTTTGTTCCGCAATTGTAGTATTATTATTTTTAATTTCTTCCAATATATTTTTCAAAGACCTTCTAAATAAAGAAACTCCCTGATAACTAATTTGCTCCAGATAATCTATCATCAAATTTGTATGATAAACGACATCATCAAATTGAGAATCAAAATCGGTTAAACCATCAATTTTATTCAAAACATACAAGTTTTCATCCAATAGTTTCATATATGTATCAAAAAGAGCAATAACTCCGTCTAATTTTTCGGCATCTACGGTATTTGTTGTCATAATATATGTAGGATTATGCAGGCTCGGTCTAAAACCAAAAAGTTTTTTGGAAATAAAATTTAATACACCGGTAAAAGAATATCTTCTGCTGTCAAAAAACACATTAGGTGTCTGTTTCATTAAAGAAAAGCCTTTTTCTTTACAAAATTCTTCTATTGTTAAATTATTGGCTACAGACTCGGTAGCATATCTGTTTCTTATGGATCTCATCGGCGGTGTTCTGTCTTCCATTTCTTTAAAGAAATTAATATCTCTCATAAAATTATCGAATTTATTTTTCAATTCGGAATCAAATAAATTTTTTTGAGCACCAATATCATTCGTAAAGCGCAAAATACTTTCAAGAGTAGGATCTGTTCCGTTGTCGTTTAATCTCACAAAAATACGACCGTTAACTATTCTCAAAAATCTATTTTGATGAGCAATTAAATCATTATGCAACAAATCTATTAACGAGCTAAATGCATATTTTCCCTGAACGGAATTTGCCGGAAGCAAGAAAATATTTGAGCTTAAATATTTTCTTGCATCTTTATAAGAACTGTATTTCGATAACATTTTATCAATTATTATTTTAAATATTTTGCTGTATCTTGTATCGTTGAGATTAATATTATTGGTGAGTAAAACATCAAAAACAAGATCTATATCGGCAGCATTTTTCCTCAAAACAGACTCTAATAATTCAACTTGTTCATCTATCTCAAAATTTATTTTTTGTATAAGTAATTTAATATTATTATCATCTAAACTATGTCCGTTGTTTCTCATAAAGGCAGAAAAAACTTCTAATGTTTTCTTATCGGACAAATTGATTTCTTTCATTATATCTGACAAAACTTTTTGAAAAGAAAACAAGTAACTTGCCTTCAACAATGAATTTAATATCAAGTTTACATGTTCTATATTTTTAATATCTGCTTTATTCATCAATGCGGACAAAACATCGTCATTAACGCCTTTTAAATCATTCAATATAGCCAAATGATTTTTGTTATTAAAATCGGTTTTTTCCACTATTATGGTACTTAACTCGGAATTGTATTG
>CACWKJ010000093.1:0-4635 GCA_902761395.1 uncultured Elusimicrobium sp.
AAAAAAATATGGAACGGAAGATATTGTATAAGATACGAACAAGGTTATTGCAGTAAGAAAAACAGAAAAGATACTCCGAAAATGCCGTGGTATTTGGAAGACAAGTTCGGAAATAAATACAAATTGCAGTTTGATTGCAACAAATGTGAAATGAGCATTTTAGGATAATAAAATATATACGGAGAATAAAATGGAAAAAGAGCAAATAATAAAAGAGTTGGAACAAATTTTTAAGTCGGTATTGGAAGAAGACGATTTAACAATATCCGAAGATATGGAAACATCCGACATTCAAGGTTGGGATTCTTTGGCACACATAAATATAATAGAAGAAATAGAAAAACATTTTAATATTCATATTGCGGTGGGCGAGATTGTTGTTCTAAAAACCATCGGAGATATGGTTAAATTAATTCAAAGCAAAATTTAACAATAAATAAAACCATAAAAAAACAGGGGATAACAAAACCCCCTGTTTTTTATTTTTATAAATTATTACTTAATCTTAAATGTTGCATTTACGGTAACAGCTATTTCTTTTTCTTTTGAAGAAGTATTGTATATACCATAATCGGAAATATCCATTGATAACGGCTTTCTTATTTGGAATACACCGGTTTTTGCCGACAAAAGTCCGCAAATTTTATTTCCCGAACTTTTTGCAATTTCTTCTGCTCTTGCTTTTGCATCAGCCGTTGCAAGTGCCAACATTTCAGCTTTTAATTCGGCAAGATTGGAAACAAAATATTCCAAATTGGAATATTCCAAATATATATCTTGTTTTGCAAGAGCTTTGTTATCGAGTGCCATCTTTTCAATTTTTTCTATATCGTCGGATTTTACTTCTATTCTTTGACTGAAAGAATATCCGGTAACACCATTATTACCATAATTTGCATAAGAACTTACAGGTTCAACTAAAATATCTTTTTCTTCTATACCGTTACTTGCCAAATATTTTTTTACTTTAATTAAATCTTCCTGTATCCAAGACGGGCCTTCACTTTTATAAGCAACGTTTGTCGTTCTGTTTATCGACATGTTCCATTTTATAATATCCGAAGTTATTGTTTTTACACCTTGACCTACAACTCTGATAGATTGTTCGTTTCTTGCCGAAATAAAAAATGCACCCCAAACAAATGCTGCAATAATAATTCCTACAGCCAAAATCGATGCTGTCTTACCGTTCATTTCCTTCTCCTTAAATATATACTTTATTATTTTTAAAAACTTAACAATTAATCTAAAATTCTATTCTTTGCTATTTTTGCTGTTGTCGTTTGTTGTTTCTATACCTCTTATGCATCCATACATCTAATCTTCTGCCGTTTATATTCCTATTTCTTTTAACAAATCTTTTAATACCGTTGCGGAATTAACAAAAGATTTTTCTTCTTTTTCGTTAAATTCTATTTGTTGAACTTGCCTGATACCGTCTCTGTTAACTACCGCCGGTAAACTTAAATATACATCGTTAACGTTATACAAATTATTTACCAATACGGATACAGGCAATACGGAATTTTCGTTAAGTAAAATTGCCTCTGTAATTCTTGTAAGAGCAAGACCTATTCCGTAAGAAGTTTCACCTTTTTTCTCTATTATCTTATATGCCGAATTTTTTACATTACTGAAAATTTCGTTAAGTATGGCTTTGTGGTCACAATTTTGTTTTTTATCGCATAACATACAATGATTTTCTATGTTTACTCCGCCGACTGTTGCTTTGCTCCATACAGGAAACTCACTGTCTCCGTGTTCACCTAAAATATAACCGTGTACACTTCTTGCATCTACATTACAATGTTTAGCTATTTCATATCTGAATCTTGCCGAATCAAGCAATGTTCCCGAACCTATAACTTTTGATGCGGGTTTACCTGAAATCTTATAAGCAGCATAAGTTAAAACATCTACAGGATTGGATGCTATTAAAAGAATTGCATCCGGAGCATATTTCATAATTTCGGGAATTATAGATTTAAACAAATTTATATTATCTTTCAACAAATCTATTCTTGTTTGTCCGGGTTTTTGTTTTTTGCCTGCGGTTATTACAACCAAATCCGAACCTTTTATATTGGAATAATCACCTGCATTTACCGTTACAGCAGGAGTAAAAGGTGCACCGTGTGACAAATCTATCGCTTCACCTTCCGCTTTATCTTTAAAATAATCAACAAGCGTTATTTCTCTTGCACATCCGTTAATCATTAAAGAATATGCATATCTTATACCTACATTACCGCAACCGATGATTGAAACTTTTGGTTTTAACATTGGCAATCTCCTTTGTAGTAAATATGTTTAATTATATTATTTTTTTATAAAAAAGTTTAATTTTGAACTTAAATTTTGGTAAAATAGTTCCATTATGGGAAACATTAATCAACCAAACTTAGTAAAATTTTTCTTCGGTTTAATTTTTAACGAAACTTTTAATATCGAAGAAGTTTATAAAATATTGGAACAAAAGTTTAACAACAAAATAGATATTTACAGCCCCGCAATAGATTTTACTTTTACAACTTATTACAACAAAGAAATGGGTGAAAAGTTAAAAAGGCAATGGATTTCTTTTGAAAAGCCTGTATTGCCCGATGCTTTGGCAGATATGAAGATAGAAACAAACAATATTGAAGATTCTTATGCCAAAGATAAGAACAGAATAGTAAATATTGATCCGGGATATATAACACCGGCAAATGTTATTCTTGCTTCAACAAAAGATTTCAGTCACAGAATATATTTATCTAAAGGTATTTATGCCGAAGTTACAACAATATACAGAAAAGAAGGATTCACAAAACTTCCTTGGACATACCCCGATTATTTGTGTCCTACAGCTACGGAATTTATATTAAAAGCAAGACAATGTCTATTAAAGAAAAAGGATTAAGAATAGTGTTTTTTATAGTTTTTCTATCCATTTACATATTGGGAAATGCTTATATTGTTTACAGAGTGATGCACGATTTAAAACTTCACGGACTTGCTCTTACAATATTTATAATTTTTTATCTTGCAATAACTTTTTTAAGTGTATATTCTTTTAAAATATCTAGATTTAACAGTCCCACATTATCGGCAAAAATTTTAACGGAAGTAGGATATATTTGGCTTGGAATATTTTCTATATCTCTTACATATTTGTTGATATCTCATTTAGCATTTATCTTTGGACATACTCCGAAATTCAGGTACAACACAACGTTAATAACCGTAATTTTAATTGCCGTTTCTTCAATTTACTCTATAATTAACACTTGCGGCGATCCGAAAGTCAGGGAATATGAAATAAAAGTTCCCAACTTGCCTGTAGATAAACTCACAATTGTTCAGTTATCGGACATCCATATAGATGTGACGACAAAATATGACACTGTTAAAAGAATCGTAGAAATAACAAATTCTTTAAATCCTGACATTATTGCTTTTGTCGGTGATTTGGCAGATACGGATATAACAAAAAGTTATGAAAAGTACGGACTTTTAGATTTTAAATCCAAGTACGGAACTTTTGCCGTCAGCGGCAACCACGAATATTACAGAGGTATAACGAATTATGAATATGTTTGTGATAAGATAAACTTCAAACTTTTAAACAATGAAAATGTTTTGATAGATAACAAATTTTATGTTGCAGGTATTACAGATAAAACATCAATAGCATTTAATTATAAGCCTTTAAATGTTGCGAAATCTTTAGAAAACATAGATTTCAGTAAACCGGTAATATTTTTATCTCATCAACCTAACCCGTTTTTTGAGAGTCAAAAATATCCTATAACGATACAACTTTCCGGTCATACCCATGCAGGACAAATTCCGCCTTTTGATATCATCGAATACTTCTTATACAAATATTTCTGCGGACTATATAAAGACAGTGATTCCTACATTTATGTAACCACAGGTACAAGATGGTGGGGGCCGCCGATGAGACTTTTTTCTAAGTCTGAAATCGTAAGGTTTACTTTAGTAAAAGACAAATAAAACAGTATTTTATTTGTCTAATACAAGTTTTATAATGGAAAGCATTTTTTCTTTTTCTTCAAAAGAAAGTTTTTTCGTCAAATTTGAAAATTCTTTCTCAACAACAGTTTTCTTCTTAGGATCAATCTCATTAAATAACTGGTAAAATTTTATTTTTAAGCCTTTAGATATTTTATATAAAGTTTCTAAAGAAGCTGTAGCTTTGCCGGTTTCTATTCTTGCTATAAAAGAATAATCCATATCTATTTCAAATGCCAAATCTTCAAGTGTCATTTTTTTAGATTTTCTTATGTTCCTTATTCTTTTACCGATATTTGTATATATCTGTTGCATTTCGTTCATTGTTATTACCTGCAATTATTTTTATTGATACGAATATTGATTACAAAACCAAATTTTGTATTTATAAATTCATAATACCAAGTTGGCAGCTATTTTAATATTGTTTAATAAACAAAAATATTGACTAATATGCAAAAATTTAGTATCTTAAGAAAAAATTTAAAAGGAGAATTTGTATGAAAAAAAGTATTATTTTTGCAGTGTTGATGTTGCTTATTAGTTCATCTCTGGCTTTTGCAAAGGATAAAATAGCGGTATTTCCTTTTGGCACAGTACAAAATGATTACAATATGG
>CACWKJ010000093.1:4719-5452 GCA_902761395.1 uncultured Elusimicrobium sp.
TACAATTAAAAATAATAGAAGTTGAGAATGCTTCTGTTGTGTTCAGTAAAACATACAATATGAAAAAAGGTTCAGGAATAGGTTCTGTTTTTTCTTCCTTGGTTAGTGGTGATGGTACTCCGGAAGGAACTTTGTCTTCTCTTCTAAAGAAGACATTTTCAAAAGAAGTTAGTAATGATATGTTGAATGCTTTCCCAATAGAAGGAGAAATTTTATCCATAGAAGATAAAAAGACAGTAACTATAGACATTGGCTCTGATCAAGGTGTAAAAAAAGGAATGGTATTCAATATTATAACTAAAGAAGAAAAAACAAACTCTTCTGGCAAAACAAGAACGATAATAAAGAAGATTGGTAAAATTAAAGTAACCGAAGTGTTAGGTGAAGAATCTTCTACCTGTAAAGTTACAGAATCATCAGTTCCATTAGAAGAAGGAATGTTTGTATCTTATGAAAAGAAATAAAATAAAACTATTAATCGTTTGTCTTTTTGTCATTTTAACCTGTACCTATACATATGCCGCAAGAAAAGAACAAATTCAAGACATAAGTAAAATTAGTTGGATAGGAAAAACTTGGTATGAAGGAACCAAATTCTATTTTAGCGGAATATCTGAACCGGCATATAGTTTAAAAAAAGCTAAAGAGTTGGCATACAATGATGCTGCATTAAATGCCGCCAAGTATTTGGGGATTAAAATTTCAAACCTAACTACTTCTAGTGTAAACAACA
>CACWKJ010000094.1 GCA_902761395.1 uncultured Elusimicrobium sp.
TATTATTTGACCTGCTCTTACTTTTTGACCTACCCTGACAAGTATTTTAGATAAATGCCCGTAATGAGTTATATATCCGTTTTGGTGATCGATAAAAACCGCTGTTCCGTAATGACCTACATCGGTACTTGCAACGGTAACTATACCGTCGGCCGCGGCACCTACCAAAGTTCCGGTTTTTACCGCAATATCTATACCGCCGTGTTTGCTTACTTTGCCGGTTACCGGATGTCTTCTTGTTCCGAATGTGCTTGAAAGTCTTCCTGCAAGCGGAGATCTGAACAAATCTCTTAATGCATACTTTTCCTGCATAGATTCGTTCAACAAATCAACGGCAGGTTTTTTACCCGGGATAAAAACATAAAATTCTTTTGATAAATCTTTAACACCGATATTTGTTTCTTTTAAAACAGTTTCATCTATATCGTATTTTTCCGCTATAGATTTCCATGTATCCGTTTGACTTACGGGATGAAGACTGCCGCCTCTTGAAGGCATCAACAACTTTTCGTTAATACTGACATTATATGTTTTCATTTGAGGGTTACAACCTATTACCGTGTGTACGGAATATCCGTGTTTTTTTGCTATACCCCAAAGATTTTCGCCTCTTTTTACTTTATATATAAGAAACCTTACTCCTTTAGTTCTTGTGAGCAAATATGTCATCCTTGCTTTAACATCATCAAGAAGTTCCTGTTTTGTGTATTGCGGTAAATTCACCACCATTGCAGATTGCAAATTTGCCTGAGCAATTGCATGAACTTTTGCATTTGCAACAAAATAAACAACAAATAAACAAACAAAAAAAACAGACCATCTTATGATAATATTTTTCATTATTTTTATCTCTCTATGGCGAGTTTGCCTTTAACTTTTTTACCGTCCGAAGTTTTTATATAGTAAAAATATACACCGGAAGAAATATCGTTACCGGCATTATTTTTAGCTTTCCACAAGAATTCATCGGAATCTTCGACCGTTGTTTCAAATACTCTTTCACCCGCAATATTAAATATTTGTATATTTGATCCTTCATCAACATTCGAAAAATATATTCCGTCCCCGCCATACTTCCCGCCGCTGTTAGGTTTGTACGGAACAGGATAAACTACAATTTTTTCCGACGGTGTTTCTTTAGATAAATCTTGTGTCATTGCAAAAGATCTTCTAGGTACATGCAAATAGCCCAAAGATTCTCCTGTCGAACTGTAAAACATAACATTTTTTGAACTGTTACCGGGATTATATGCACAATAAGTATTTATTCCGTCTTTTTCCAAAACCATATAACTTGATGTGTCTGCCGTATGTGTAAATTCCGGTGTTCCATACTTATCAAAGAAATTTATAAAATGGTAAGTAAAGCTCATTGAACTGCCTTCTTCCGGATCAGTTTCTTTATAGGTGTTAAATTTTGTTATTGCCCCTGACGGATCATACAAAGCAACAAGCCTTGCCCATACATCGTACCAAAATGCAGGACTGGCTCCGCTTTCCGATACGGATTCATTATAAAAATCGTTAAGGTAATATTTATCATATGCCAAATATGTCATTGCCGGAGTCATCGGTAAAACCTGTATTCCTTTTATCGTTTGAGGAATCATCGGATAAAAAAATAAGTCGTAAGAAACACGCCCGCCGAAAAGTCGTCCCACGGAATTGTGATTGTATGATGAAGTTAAAATTTCTCCGTCTACATCAAAATAATAATATTTTATTGCTTCATATTCGTTGGAATATAAATATATTCCGAGGTTCTCATATTCTTTGTTACCCGTGGCAATTCCCCACAAATATATAGCACTCCATGCATTCATAGCTTCCGAAGATGACTCCTGATCGATTCCTTCATCATTTTGCCCGCCCATACCGTTTGCCCAACTGTGAGATTCATAAAAATCGAAATGTCTCATAAACGGAAAATCGGGATCGTTTCTTTTTGTATTTGCAATATCTTTTATTAAAAGATTTATCATCTGTCCGTAATCGTTCACAAACTCCGTATCATACATTGCAAGAATTGCCGCTGAATAAATAAAGTATCCGAAATGAAAATGATGATCGTTATATTTAAAAGAATAGAACTCATCATCTCTTATTCCTTCGAGGCCGCCCCATGTTTCATCATAAGCAAAATATCTGCCCTCTTCACTTCCGGAATAAGTTAACCAATTTTTAAGCAAAGCTTTCAGTTTGACAATAATGCTGTGTTTGACAGTCTCATCTTTTAAGTTGTCCGATATAGGTAATAAGTTAGCAAGTTTTGCAATAACCTTTCCCGCTCTGTAAGGATTATCATAATAAGGGTTTGTGTCTATTTTTATTCCGTTGGCATCATTTGTCAAGTAATACGACAGATCGTCTTTTATATCTTCCACATCATACTGAAAAAAAGGAACTATTCCTTTAAAATTAACTTTTGTTGAAAAACCGGTACCTTGTGCCAACTTTAATTTTCCTCTTAAAGTATTAAATGTTTTACCGCTTACATAACTAACCGAAGTTGCATTATTGTATTGATGAGGATACAGACAAAAAAGCGTACCGTCCCGCTGTCCTGCGATATCGGTTCTTTTTGGTGTAGTTTTTATATTGAAAGTGGTTTTTGAAGAATAATCCGACGAAGAAACTTCCCAACTTACTTTTGTGTCGGTAACAAAATTATATGCATATTTATAATAAGTACTTACATCTTCCAATGCTTCTTCCAAACTTGTGGAAGGTAAAAGTGCTATCGACATATACCTGTCGTTACCGGAAAAATCAATTACGGTTCTAACCCATGGAAAATAGTTCGATCCTCCGCTTAAATTTCTGCTGTCTTGCCTGAATTTTGTCCCTTGCGGAACAAATATCCCGTAATAAAGATCTTTTGTTGCAAGATGAATGTGTAAAATTACAGCATCAGATGTATATTCCAATACGGATTCTTCCACCTGCTCTCCTGTTTGTGCGTTATATAAAGTGTATCCGGGAGTAGATCCGTCCCAATAGCTGCCCCACTCGTAAGGGAATCCTACAGACGGATATACTCCTTCACAAAACTCATAATAAGAAAAAGGAGATCCTTGAACTATGGTCGATTTTATCCAATGGTTATCTTCGTTTTCCCATTTTATTGTTGCCGCAAAATCCGAATAATCGTCCAATTTCGCGGACGGAAATGTAATTGTGTATCCGTTGGAAACCGTTGTAGAAACAGAAACCGCTATAGTATTGGCAAACTTATCTCCGCCGTCTTCCCAATAATTGCCCCACTGATCATAACCGGAAGCAAAATCTTTATATACTATTTTGTCATTGTAATATTGCATTTCGGGATACTCAATTAAAAGGCCGGTACTTTCGGCTCTGACAACATGAGGATATGTGTACATATTCAGCGAATAGTTATGATACTGATTATTTATCACCGAATTAAAAAATTTGTTTGTAGGAATAGGAGTTTGAATATTCGATGTTACAAAAGTCGGTTCCGGAGGCATATATTGAGGCGGAACCGATGTGCTGAAAGAAGACTTGTCTGTAGGCCGAGCCGGAACGGCAAAACAAATTGAAGAAAAAAGCAGTAAAGCCGTAAACAGTACAAATGTTTTTTTCATCATACTCCTATATTTTTTTCTTTATATTCTTTTTTGCAACATCAACTTATACTGATTAGAAGCTGTCGTAACTCTCAAATTCAAATGATGCCTTTTGGCATAAGCATTAAATTTGTGCATATCAAAAAAATGATCGATTATAAAATAGATACCGGCAATTCCGATAAATACTCCGGCCACACCTTCCAAATCACTTTTATGTCTTGTTTCGTATATGGGAGTATATTGTTTATTTTTTTCCAGTTTTACTCTGACTTCCATGAGAACAGCCGAATCTTTTCCCAAGTTCAGCCCTGCTGTTCCGTCGTTATAAAACTCCTTACTGGCCTGTTCAGCTTCTCCCGGATGATCATCCAAATGAGCACTCCTCGGATCACCCATAGGCTGATTAGTGCCGAATGCATCAAAGTCAAAAATATCCTGCCAAGTTAAAAAATCTTCTTTTTTTAAATTATTTAATTTTTCAATATGTTCATAATCGTATATTATATCACCACTCTCTCCTTTCGGGGGGGTTGTTGCACTGCTATTTGTTCCTGCAGTATGATACCCTTCCTCGGTTACCGGAGTACCGTATTCATCACTAATATAAGTGCCGTCGTTATATATATACCTAACTTCTATAGTAATATTTCTCAAATCCACATTGCCGTTGTTATACAAAATGTTGGGTTCTATCGAATATTTATCATAGTTTTCTTCTATATACGGTTCCTTATCTTGCACATACCCTTGTTTTCCTTCCTTCAATATCTCATATTTTGTGAAATCCGCATAGTTATAATCAGTACCGGGAACATTATTAAGAGAAACTCCGGATCTTATTTGATATGAATATTCACTGTCTTTGGGAGATTGTATCCATTCCGAATGGGATACGGTAAGAAAATCAACACTCGGTTTTGAAACATCAACTTTTTCCAAAGAAAAACCATCGTAGGCAAGAAAGCCGCCAAGCAATGTGAGTGCTATACCGTAATATAATTTTTTGTATGATTTTTTTTCTACTTCTTC
>CACWKJ010000095.1 GCA_902761395.1 uncultured Elusimicrobium sp.
ACTCGACATACCCATATACTTATTTTGTCCGTCTATAGATAAAGCAACTGTCACATTCTGCATAGGTGTAAGTGTATTTAGCGGATCATTATAACATTCCTGAACAACTTGGATTTTAAATACTTTATCTTTTATAGTTTGTATTTCAACAAGTTTATCTGATGTAAAAGTTTCAATATCTAACTTCAACCCTGAAACGTTTCCCGTTAACTCAACAATACTTTTTTGTTCACCCTTATCTTTAAATATCGCTGTATAAACAAAAACCGCAGATATAAGGAACAATACCAGTATAACCGCAATAAAAATCGGATTTTTAAAAATATTCTTTTTTGTTGCAAGTTTAGGAATCGGGACAGAAAAACCTTTTTCGAATTTACGAATCAAAGATCTTTCTCTATCGGAATTATTTTTTGTTTCATCCGGAAAAACAATTATATCTTCAGTAGGTTCGGAATTTACATATCCATACTCACTTTGAAGATCATCTTGTATACATACCGATATTACTGTAGTATTATCTCTTCCGCCTGCATTATTTGCTGCGGTTATCAATTCATTTGAAATCATATCGGTATCAGGTTTATGCAAATTAACGATATCGTTTATAGTAAAATCCGAAAGTTCACCGTTTAGACCATCCGTACAAAGAACATAAATATCACCACTTTTAACAAGTTCCGATTTATAATCAACTTTAACCGTTCTGCCTATTCCGAGAGCTCTTGTTATCATACTTTGGATTTCTGCCATTTTGGCATCTTCCTGCGTCATTTTACCATCATCTATAAGCTCTTTAATTTTTGAATGATCTTCCGTTAAAAGTTTAATTTTACCGTTTCTTATTCTATATACTCTGCTGTCTCCAACATTGTATATATGAACAAGTCCCGAATTTCTATCAAACCAAACTCCGGCACAAGTCGTTCCCATACCGGACAATTTCGGATATTTTCTTGTTAAGTTATATAAATATCTGTTTGCTGCTTTTATAAGCGCTATAGGCTTAATTACATCTTCATCATAGTTGTAATACATATTTCCCAAAATATCCAAACAATCCTGTTTGTCGATTTTATTATATAAGGAAAGTATTACATCTACGGCACACTTACTTGCGAAATCGCCGGCAACTCCGCCACCCATACCATCACAAACAAAGAAAAAATCTCTATCCTGTTTAACACCAAAACAATCTTGATTTTCTGTTCTTACTCTGCCTGTATTTGTTTGTGCCGAACTCAATATCATCATAAATAAGTAACCTTAACTTTTTTCTTGGATTTCTTTAATGATGATCTTATCTTAAAGAAGAAGAATATCAATAATAGTAATAAGCCAGCACCCATTAACATTAATGATTTATCCTTATACTCCTTTAACGAGAAAGTAGATGTATGTTCGGCATTCGCCAAAAACATCGGCCAAATTCTAAGATTCTTTAATGTCTTTGCATTGGTGTTAATAATTTGTATAGAATCCTGCAAATTGGTATATAAAATCTCTATTAATTTATCTCCGTTTAAATCTGCAAGAACAGGGCTTGAAGTTATAGCCAAATTACTTGCTTTAATATCTGCCATCACTTCCAATTCTTTTCTCTTTGGATTACTCTTTGCAATAACTATTCTTCCGTCTTCTGTTCCAAAAGTAAGTTCCACGATACCATCTTTATCAAAATCATAAGCAACAGGTGAAGATATTAATCTTTTTGATTCCGGCAAACTTAATTTCCATAACATTTCACCGGAATTATAATTTGTTTTTCCTTTCAATATTTGAACCGTTCCGTTTGCCGAAACAACTCCTACATCACACATACCGTTACCGGTAAAATCAGCAACTATAGGAGAAGCATTAAACTTTAAATTCGCAGGCGGTACAGGTTCTATAAAATATGTCCACATAACGGAAAATTTTGATGTATTTATAGCGGATATATATTGCGGAACATTAGACTGAACAATAACTTCATCTATACCATCGCCATCTATATCTCCTACGGCAGGAGCACCCGCTATAAGGTGAGCTTTTCCTGTTAATTCAAGTAAATTAATAGTCTTTTTTGTTCTTGTTTTACCGTCTATAAAATAAACTTTGCTGTCATAGTTTGCATATATTTTGCATAATTAGTATCAAATCCCGGAGAATACAAGAAATGAACAGCTCCGTCTTCCGAAGTAACAACGACATCTTTTTTACCGTCTCCATCCAAATCGCATATAAGAGGTGTCATTTCAGAAATGTGTCCGCCTAAAATTTCTCTTCTTATAATATTGCCTGTTTGACCGTCAACAATATAAATTAAAGAAGAATCCGATACAGCAACAATATCCGGAATTCCGTCATTATTAATATCATCACAAACCAAAGAAGCTATACCTGAATTATATATCTCCATAGGTTTCCATAACTTATCACCGGTTGCTCCGCTCCATGCATATAAAAATCCTGCACTTGTAAGCATCGCAATATCATTTTTACCGTCATTATCAAAATCCGCAACAACAGGTGTTGATGTAATATCGTAAGAAGACGTGTCTGCTCTTAACGGAATTTCTTTAGACCAATTCATTTCTAAAGACAAATTTAACTTGCTTGGAGCAGAACTTACCAAAGAATAAGATGTATATCCGAAATACAACGAAAGTAATGATAAAACAATTACTGCTACAACCGTAACCAATCTTGCCAACTTAAAAAGTTTTAATGCAAGTATATGTTGTTTTGAAGGTAATGAATAATCTTCCGAAAAGTAATCTACAAGTCTGAATATTGTTCTTCCTATCGAAATTTCATCACCTAATGCTAACTGTGTACTGTTTAACTGACCTAACTTTTCTCCGTTTATTGCAACTCCGCCGGTACTACCGATATCGGTAATTGTGTACTGTCCCTGAACCGCACTTATTTTTGCATGACCTTTAGATACTGTCATATCTCCGGATAATACAACATCGTTTTCTATACCTCTCGGTGAAAGATTTTCTCTACCTATAAAAGTATCCCCGTCCGATTTTAAGAAAAATTTCTTTCCAAAAAATCTTCCGTAAACACCTATTAAATAATATTGAGGAATTACAACATCCTGTTTACTTAAAGCATCATCCAAAAACAAAATTTTGTAATCACCTATAGAAATTTCATCTCCGAAATTTAAAGGAGCTTCTGTTATAGAACGAAGATTAATTTGTGTTCCCATTATGGTATTTTGGTCTTTAAGCGTGTACTGATTGTTTGCAAATATTATCGTACAATGATGTTCCGAAACATTTTTATCGGGAACAACAATATCGTTACCTTTTTTATTTCCTATAAAAATTTTAAGTTTGTTTTTTCTGGCAACATATTCTGCTATAATTTCTTCTTTTTTCTTAAGTAATAGTCTTGGCATTTATAAGACTCCTTTTATCTTGCTATAAATAATGCTGCAACTAATGATAATCCTAAACTTACTTTAGCGATTGTACCGCCTTTCCCGGAACCGGAATCAGAATCGGAACTGTTGCTATTTGAACTTCTATCAGAGTTTTCCAAGTTAGACAATCTCTTTTCAATTCTCTTTATATCTGCAGTATTTTTATTGCTCGTTTCGGCTGAAGAACTTCCTACTTTTATATTATCAACTTCTTCTCTTATAGAACTTATTTTTGCATTTATAAGTTTCATTTGTGAACTGCTTAATGATGCACTGCCATCCGAACTGTCTTTAACCAAAGATGCATAAGAGCTTTGATCTTTTTCCAAAGAATCCAATCTCTTACCTAAAGTAACATAGCTCTGTTGTATTTGAACAAGTGTCTTTTTAAGACTGTTAATTTCTTCATCGGAAGGAGCATTTGAAACGGAAGATTCTGTTTTTGCACTTGCCAACTTAGATTCCATTTCTGATATTTTCTTATTTACCGCACTTATTTCATTTTTAAAATTCTTTACTTCATATAAAACTTGAGCATTATTTGCCGATGAACCGACTTTTGAACTATCTTTACCTAAAGAAGCTAACGATGTTTCAACATTATTTATTTTTGAATTCATATCATTAATATTCTTTTGTAAAGTTTTCAAATCATCTGCGGAAACTTCCGGTTTAGCGGAATCACTTTTGGCAATTGTTGTTTCCATACTGCTGACTTTTTTACTCAAATCATTGAGATTTTTTTGTAAATATGTTACTTCCGCGGAAGATGCTGAAGATTTTCCGTTCTTTGCGGATGTCAATGCAGATTCCATACTGCTGAATTTCGATGACAAATCACTTACACTCTTTTTTATGGCAGTAAGTTCTGTTGCAGTTGCCTTTGAGTCCGGTTTTTTAGCTAACGATGATTCCACCGAACTGACTTTTGAATTCAAATCACTTATATTTTTTTGCAAATCTTTTAAAACTGCCGAAGAAACTTCCGATTTTGAAGATGTATCTTTTGCTATATTTGTTTCCATGCTGCTGACTTTTTTACTTAAATCATTAAGATTTTTTTGTAAGTATGTTATTTCTGCGGAAGATGCTGAAGCTTTCGAATCCGACTTTGCGGACGTTAATGTAGATTCCATACTGCTAACTTTCTTACTTAAGTCGCTAATATTTTTCTGTAAGTATGATATTTCTGCAGAAGATGCTGAGCTTGATCCTGCTTTTGCGGACGTTAATGCCGATTCCATACTGCTAAACTTTGAATTCAAATCACTTACACTCTTTTTTATGGCAGTAAGTTCTGTTGCTGTTGCTTTTGAGTCCGGTTTTTTAGCCAATGATGATTCTACCAAACTGACTTTTGAATTCAAATCGCTTATATTTTTTTGTAAATCTTTTATTGCATTTATAGAAAGATCCGTTTTTGAAGAATCTGCTTTTTTAGCTAAACTTGTTTCAACCGTTGTAACTTTCTTACTTAAATCACTTATATTTCTTTGTAAACTGTTTACAACTGCTACGGAAACACCTGTACCAGAACCTGCTGAAGAATTTGATGAGCCTCCACTTGCAGCATTTGCTTTAACCTGTGCTTCCAAATTTTTAAATACTTTTGAAGAAGACAACGTGTTATCAAGCATTGTAGGTAAGTTTACTTCCAAATCGTTCATTATTTCAACTATGTCTGCACTTTCTCCAGAAGATGAAGAACTACCTTTCGTAGCAGAACCTAATTTCTTTTCCAATGCTGCAATTTTTGCAGTAAGTGCATCATAATCTTTTTTAGAAATTACACCTGCCGCTGAAGCCGATGAACTTGAAGATGAGGATTTTTTATCAAATTCATATAAAGCTTGCAATAAAGCTCCTCTTGTTATTTGTTCGTCTTCAACAAAAACAGATGCTCCATACTTATTTATAAATCTGGGCATTCTGCTGCTTAATTCCGTTATAATCGCCTGCAAAGCCGGATCGGCAACATCTTTTTTGTCTGCAAATGTAAACCCTGCAGTATTTAACAAAAAGAAAACTGATACCAAGACACTAAGAAATTTTTTATTCATATTCTACCCTCTAAAAAAAGAAATTAAGAGCAAACTTTGTAGTTTGATCAAATATATTTCCGCTGCATATTGCTACATCAAGTTGTAAAAAATATGCATTTAAAATGCCAAAATCAAAACCTAAACCGAAGTTATACGATACGGTTTCGTTATAGTCGGAAGTTATGTTATATCTGTTTTCCAAAGCATAACCTTCAACACCGCCTCTTAAATATATTCCGTTAATGGAAAAAGCATCCGAAACAAGCACTTCAATAACACCGAATTCCAAACCTAAATTACCGCCTAAAGGTTCATCTTGTCTTTGAACTAAATCAACCGCACCTGTAAGTTGTAACTTATCTATAAAAGTAACTTTATCGGAAACACCTACTTTTGTTGTCATAGGCGCTGAATCATCACCCATACTAACACCTTTTTGGAATATTGCACCGAAATTTATTAATCCGTATTTTGCGGCATCTATCGAATAGATTACACCTGCATCAATATCCAAACCGCCTTCCGATACTCCGACCTCGGACATATTTTTAGTAATATACTTTAAAGAAGCACCGACATATAAACTTGTTGCAGACTGCCATAAAGGAATACCTGCCGTTAAGTAATAAGCATTATCGGTATCACTTATCGTTCCTTTTCTTTCTACTGTTCCATTTGGATGTACAATAGTATGTTGTATGTTATCCATTTTCGAAGAAATGTAACCTATACCTATAACGGTTTTACCCAAAACATCGGTAAACTTTTGTAAAGGAATAGAAACTGCAAAAAACTGATGGGTAGGTACAACATCTTTAAGTCCCGGATATTCGTCCGAAGCTCCTGTTCCGCCCATAGCATATACAGAATAATAATCCTGTATTTGTGCAAGACCTGCCGGGTTCCAATAAATTGCTGAAGTGTCATCTGCAAGAGAAGTATAAGCTCCACCCATACCTATAGCTTTTACACCTACACTTTTCTTTAAAAAAGCTGCAGCATCGGTTCCGGCAAAAGCATTTGTTACTCCTACAAAAATCAAACAAGCAAAAACTAATGATAATTTTTTTATTTTTTTCATATTATTTACCCACTATAGCTAA
>CACWKJ010000096.1 GCA_902761395.1 uncultured Elusimicrobium sp.
GGTACAAGAACAGCATCAATTAACGGCGGTTTTATAGCACTTGCTCTTGCACTTAAAAAATTACAGAAACAAAAATTGATAGAAACATTACCTTTAAAAGGTTTCTTAGCGGCAATAAGTGTAGGCTTTGTAGGTAAACAAATGGTGTTGGATTTGTCCGCAAAAGAGGATAATGTTGCTGATATAGATATGAATGTTGTTATGCTTGATAACGGTGATTTGGTTGAAGTTCAAGGAACAGCCGAAGGTCACACTTTTTCAAGAAAAGATTTAGATAAAATGTTGGACAGTGCAAAAACAGGAATATTTCAAGTAATAAAAGCACAGAAAAAAGCATTAGGGAAAATTTAAGATGAAAGAAATAATACTTGCCACGGGAAACAAACATAAAGTTGTGGAAATAAAAGATATTTTAAAAGATTTGGCCGTAACAATAAAACCGATGACCGATTTCGAAAAGTATCCGGAAGTTGTTGAAGACGGACAAACTTTGCAGGATAATGCAATAAAAAAAGCAACCGAAGTTGCAAAATATTTTAATTCGTGGGCAATAGCCGATGATACCGGTCTTGAAGTAAATTATTTGAACGGTGCACCCGGAGTATATTCTTCAAGATATGCCGGAGAAAATTGTTCTTATACGGACAACAACAACAAATTATTGAAAGCACTTAACGGTGTTCAAATGGAAAACAGACAAGCACAATTCAGATGTGTTATTGCATTAAGTGATCCGCAGGGTAATGTAAAAATACTCGGCGAAGGTAAAATAAAAGGATATATTGCCGAAAGTTTGTCGGGAACAACAGGATTTGGGTATGACTCTTTATTTTATGTTCCTAAATACGAAAAAACTTTTGCCGAACTTGGCGAAGAAATAAAAAATCAAATCAGCCACAGAGCGATGGCTCTTAAAGATTTTAAAAATAAATTTTTATCTTTAAAATAGTTATGAAATCCGTAAAAATTACCGTATTAAAACAAACTCAATACAAAGCTTTAATACAAAAGTACGAAAATCCTATAGAACATGCATGCACTTTAAGAGTCGGAGACACTTTTGTTTCGGTAAATGCACAAAAACCGGAAAATTTATGTGACAGTGCATGGGAAAGTATGGAAAAATTTGTTAAAGAACTTGCCGAAGGCGGCGGAAACTTTTTTGACGGTTGGATGAAAAATAAACATTCCGCAATGATATCTTGCAACGATGGGTTCCGTCCGGTAACTTTTTATATTGAAACCGTAGAATAATAATTGAAAAAAATACTCTTAAAAGATATAATAATACCGTTATGAACAGTTTAAGTACAAACTTTTTAGGAATAAAGATGAAAAGCCCGTTGCTTACCGCATCGGGAACTTTCGGTTACGGTAACGAATTAACGGATTTAATTGATATTACAAAAATCGGTGCCATAGTAACAAAAACCATAACTTTGGAAGAAAGATTGGGAAACCCGCAACCAAGAATTGCTGAAGTTGCAAGCGGTATGCTTAACACTATAGGCCTCCAAAATATCGGTGTAAAGAAATTTATAGAAACGAAGTTGGATGCAATATTGAAATTAAAAGTTCCTATAATCGTAAGTGTTGCAGGCGCTTGTGTAAGTGATTATGCAAGAACTGTAATGGAACTTAACAGATATCCTAAAATATCGGCAATAGAATTGAACCTTTCCTGCCCTAATTTAAAGAAAACAATAATATCACAAGATGTTGAGCTTTTAAGTAACATAATAAAAAGCGTAAAACATATATCAAAGTTTCCTATAATCGCAAAATTGTCACCGCAGGTACAAGATATTGCGGCACTTTCACTTACGGCACAAAATTGCGGTGCGGATGCCGTAACATTAACAAACACTTTTCCTGCAATGGCTATAGATATAAACACATTTAAACCGAAACTTTCTACCGTTAAAGGCGGAATGTCCGGCCCTTGTGTAAAACCCATGGCTTTAAGGTGTGTGTTTGATGCTTTTCAAAAAGTATCTATACCTATAATAGGTTGCGGCGGAATAACAAACAGTGATGATGTTATAGAATTTATACTTGCCGGTGCAACTTGTGTAAGTATAGGAACACAAGTTTTGGTGGAACCGAAAGTATTTGAACACACATATGACGGTCTTGAAAAATATTTGAAAGATAAAAAAATAAAGAATATTAAAGAGTTGCAAGGTAAGGTCAAACTATGAATAAAACAATATTGGCATTAGATGTTTTTGATTTTAAAAAAGCGGAAAAATTAGTTAAAGATTTAAGTCCTTATATAGATGTTTTTAAAGTCGGTCCCATACTTTTTTTACAGTCCGGTAAAGAAATAATAAAAATGATAAACGATAACGGTAAAAAAGTATTTTTGGATTTGAAGTTTCATGATATTCCGGCAACCGTTCAAAGGGCGGTGCAATCCGCAAGAGATTTGGGAGTTTACAGTTTAACCGTTCATTCCTGCGGCGGAGAGGAAATGTTAAAACTTGCAACATCTGTTGAAAACAGACCGAAAATTTGGGCGGTAACCGTTTTAACAAGCCAGGTTACAACGCCGGAAGAAGTTGTAAGAAGAGCAAAACTTGCAAAAGATTGTGGGGTTGACGGAGTAATATCTTCACCGCTTGAAATAGAAACAATAAAATCAAATTGCGGTAAAGAGTTTGAAGTCGTTACACCTGGTATAAGACCTGTTAAAGTTCAAGATGACCAAAAAAGAGTAGCAACTCCTGAATCCGCAGTTAAAGCGGGTGCAAATTTTATAGTTGTCGGAAGGCCTATAATTCAGGCGGAAAATCCTGTAGAAGTTGCAAAGAATATTTACGAATCCATTAAGGAGTTATAATAAAATGAACCAAGAAGAAATGAAAGAGTTGTTCAAAAAACACAATGCATTATTAAACGGACATTTTTTGTTGTCCAGCGGATTACATTCCGATACATATTTTCAGTCTGCACTTATATTGCAACATCCGGAAGTTGCTCAAGTGTTGGCACAGAACTTAAAAGAAAAAATTGTACAAGTTGTAAAAGATATAGATGTTGTAGTTTCACCTGCAATGGGCGGAGTAATAATCGGTCATGAAATGGGCAGAGCTTTCGGAACAAGAGCAATTTTTACCGAAAGAGTTGACGGTAAAGTTACATTAAGAAGAGGTTTTTCCGTAAGTAAAGGTGAAAAAGTTCTTGTAGTTGAAGATGTTATAACAACAGGCCTTTCAACAAGAGAAGTTATAGAAAGTTTAAAAGAAACGGGAGCAGAAATTGTTGCCGTATGTTCTTTAGTGGACAGAAGTGCCGGCAAAGTGGATTTCGGTGTTCCGAGATTTTCTTTATTAAGTTTGGAAGTTAAAAGTTATAAACCGGAAGAATGTCCGTTATGTAAGGGTGGGTCGAAACCGATAAAACCCGGCAGCAGAAAGTAACATATTCAAAAATAATTAAAGCTAAACGGATTTATCTTTTAAGCTATAACTTTATATTTGCCTCCTTCGAGTACCACTCGCTCCGCTATATTTCAGTACACTTCAGTCGTCAAATATCTCGTTATAGCTTAAAATCTGTAAATCCTTTGAAAGCCACCAACGACAATACGACAAATATTACTCACTTTTTTTTGCCATTCTGAACTTGATTCAGAATCTATTAAAAAATAAAAAATCTTAATTATACATTCTACATTATAAATTATACATTGTCGTTTTTTTTCTGTTTTTTTTGTCGTCAAAATATTCTATAATCTTCGTTATATGGAGCAGAAAATATTATGTTAAAAGAACTTAGTAATAAAATTTTAAACGAAAATTATCATATAACAAAACAGGAAGCAATATCTCTTATAGATACAGATTTAAAAGAACTTTCTTTGTATGCCGAAAAAATAAAACAAAAATTTTGCGGTAACAAATTTGATATGTGCTCAATAGTCAGCGGTAAAAGCGGTAAGTGCAGTGAAAACTGTAAATTTTGTGCACAGTCCTCACATTATAAAACAAGCATAAAAGAGTATCCTTTACTTGACAGCCAAAATATATTTAAAGAAGCAAAACATAATGCGGATAAAAAAGTTAAAAGGTTTTCCATTGTTACATCGGGTAAAAAACTTTCCGATACGGAAATAGATTCCGTTTGCCAAACTTATAAAGATATAAAAAACAAATGTGATATTTTGTTATGTGCTTCTATGGGACTTTTGTCTTATGAACAGCTTCTAAAATTAAAACAGGCAGGAGTTACAAGATATCATTGCAACCTGGAAACATCAAGAAGATTTTTTCCAAGTATATGTTCTACACACACTTACGATGATAAAATAAATACAATAAACCTTGCAAAGAAAGCCGGACTTGAAATTTGCAGCGGCGGAATTTTCGGGTTAGGGGAAACTTTTGAAGACAGAATAGATATGTTTTTTGATATTTATAATTTGGGTATAAAATCCGTTCCGATAAATGTTTTAAACCCCATAAAAGGAACACCTTTTGAAAATAATAAAATTCTATCGCAGGAAGAAATTAACAGAACAGTTGCAATAGCAAGATTTATTTTACCCGATGCATTTATTCGTCTTGC
>CACWKJ010000097.1 GCA_902761395.1 uncultured Elusimicrobium sp.
AGCATCAAAAATATCGGTAGAATCGGCATTTGAAAGTATTGAAGTGAAATATACATCTGTATTCTTATCCGTCGACATTTTTGCCGTTGTAAAACCTAAAGAGTCGTCTTGTTTTACATTTTCCGGAAAGAGATTATCGTCAACATAGTTTGCTATAACTGCAACTTTAACACCCATATCGGAAAGTTCTTTTGCTCTGCGACGAACAACATTGTTATATTCGGATGTATTTATTACATATGTTGTTGTATCAAGTTTTTTTATCTGTCTTTTCATTGTAAAATATCTTATCAAATTTCCTGTTTGTTCAATTAAAGACAACAAGAAAGCTTCAATGTTATTAAGCATATGTAAAACAACATTTACGGTTTTTCCCGTTAAAGATGTCCCGCCTGCCAAAATTGTGGCCTTTATTATGAATGCCAACCTGTTTTCCATAAAAAGTTTTAAATTTTCGTTTCCGCTTATGAACTGTTTATGTTTTTCAAGAAATTCTCTTTGAGTCATTGTTCCGCTTACAATTGACATCATATAACCAAGCTCGGAAAAAGGTGCAACAAAAATCGAATAAATGATATACAGTGCATTTTTTAAAGGTGCAAATTTTATATTTTCGATAAAAGTCGAATGCGATATCGTAAGTGCGGTTTTTAAAGGTTCGACCTCACTTTCCGTTTCTTCTTCATCGGTTTTATACAGAACAACCGCCTCACCCGGCATAACAACATATACATTGTTGTAAACTTCGTTTCCCTGTTCCGACAAATCCAAATCTCTTGTAGAACAATAAACACGCCACGGACCTGTTTTTTGTGAAGAAGGAAGTTTCCAATGAATAGGAGTGTTTGACATATTCATTAACACAACAGTATCATCATCGTAAATACCGTAACCGTTTAACCTGTCTCCCGAAATCATAAAGCCGAAATATTGTTCCTGCCAATCTTGAGATTGTGCTTCTTGTCCGGTTGGATTCAACCACGTAATATCCTGATCTCCGTATTTGTTTACAACTTTACCGGAAAACGGTTCACCTATGGAACTGTCGAGAGAAGGATGTTCCGAACGATATTTTGCAAGTGCACCCATATACCTTGCCAACGGTGCCTGATTATCCCAACGCATATTCAAATATTCGTTACTTTGATTATACGGATTGTTGTTTCCGTGCTGTGTTCTTAAAAATTCGTCACCCATGGAAAACATTACGGGCCCTTGGCAAAAAGATAAAATTGTCATAGCGGCAGCAACATATTCACCTATATGTTCATTATCGTATCCCAACCCCATACCATACTCGTTAGGACCATCGTTATTGTTCCAGCCGTTATCAAGATTATCTTTTTCACGAACAGCCAAAAGTTGTGCATAAGGATGTCCGTCATGCGAGCCCATATAATAAACATAAGGTTGCCTTCTGCTGCCGGCTTCATTTGGATCGGCAATAGCGGCAGCAAGAGCTCCCGGTCCGGTCCTTCCCATTATAAAGTTACGAATAGCTTCTCTTATTCCGCTGTTCCATGTAAAAATATCTTTATGGAAATCGTCGGTATAATAAGACCTTACACCTTTTACACCGCCTGTTGCCATATATCCTTCGGCTACAACCTCTATACCTTCTTTTTCTTTTATTTCGGAAAGAATCGGACTGTTATCGAATATTTGCATATATTCGGATGTAGGATCAAATTCTCTTGTTTCTTCATTCCTTGCTGCTGCAGCCATCAAATCGTGTCTGAATAAACGGACGCCCATAAGAGCATACATTTCTTTATATTTTGTCATCATATTAAGCACTACAGGGTTGTTTGTATTAAAAGCATTTCCGCAACCGGAAGCATCATCATAACCGGCTTTATTGTTGGGGTTAAGTAAATAGTAAGTTGAATTATCCAACAACCTGTAACATAAAGAAGGGTCTGTTTCCGCTCTGCCTTCTCCGGTATGGTTATCAACAACATCCATTCCGAAACGGATACCGTTTTTACTTAATTTTCCTATAGTTTCTTTTAAAGTTATTAAATTTTCCTGCGGGTTTGACGGATCACCGAAATCCGGATTTAAAGCAAAAAATGTTACCGTTTGATAACCGGAATTGTTTCTTAAACCTCTTTCATGAGAGTACGGATCATTTGCATCGGACTGTATCGGTTGAACTTCCACGGTATTTATTCCGATGGATTTTAAATGTTCAATAACTTCATCATCGGCAAGGCCTTGCAATCTTCCTCTTTTTTCCTGCGGTAAATCTTGTTTTAAAGCGGTAAAACCACCGACATGTAATTCATAAATAACAGGTCTTTGACTTTCCGATAATACAGGCGGTTTTACTGTTTCAACGGAGTCTAACTTTCTTAAATCCACAACAACGGATTTCGGCACAAAAGGTGCGGAATCTCTTGTATCGGGCTTATACAAATTTCCTTTTTCGCACACTATTAAAGAATCGTCAAAAACAAAACGGGATTCCTGTTGGAACGAAAAGGGATCCACCGCAAGTTTGTTCGGATTAAAATAATGTCCGTTTTGCGGTTCGTACGGGCCGTGTGCACGAAAACCGTATCTTTGTCCCGGTTTTATATTGGGAAGATAAATATTCCAAACGTCTTTTTTATTTTTAGACATTTCGTATCTTGTTTCGTTGCCTTGTTCATCAAAAAGACATAATTCCATTTTTTCAGCATTTTTAGAATATACTCCGAAATTGGTACCCTGCCCGTCATAAATGGCACCAAGTCCGTTTCGTTTCATCAACTCATAAATGCTGGTTGTTATATGTCTATCTTTTGCAAATTGAATTTCCGAACGGGAAGCTACTGCTTTTGCATTGTGAAACATATGTAAAACGTAGTTTACGGCTTTTCCTAAAATATTGTTTCCGCCGAACATAACGGTAGTTTTTATTATAGAATCAATGGCTCGTTCCATAACAAGTCTTGTATTGTCGTCACCGTTTACATATTGTTTATGCTTTTCAAGAAAATCTTTTTGTGTAGTTGTACCGCTTACTATTGATGCCATATCATTAAGTTCTTTAAAAGGAACAATGAAAATGGAATAAAAGTTTTCAACTGCAACAGCTAACGGTTTAAATTTTATTTTTGATGCAAGAGATGATTTATAAATTGAAAGTAACGGTTTACCATTATTATTTTCTATTAAAGCAATTTTTGTTTCTATATATTTTCTTTGTTCCGTAGAAAACTTTTGTGCGGCATTTTTTAATAGAGATAATGTTTGTTCATCCAAATAATTTTTATTTAAGGTATCAAACACGGCATCAATTTCATTGTTACTAACATTGTGCCTTACAGACAAGATTAAAAAGTCTATTACCGCATTTTGAACCGCAATACCGTCGCTGACTTCAGTTTCGGTAACAGAAACCGGTATTTCTTCTTCTATCGGTTCGTTTTCGTAAAATACTTTGCCGTTTTTAATTGTAAGTTTTTGACCGTTAGCATTTATATGTATTGTGTCCAAATCAATTTCTATACTTCCTATTTCTACAACTTTTTTTCCGTAACCTGAATTTATTGTATCTTCTATAATTTTTGCATCAAGCATTTTATTTGCCTGAAGTTTTCTTAAAGTTTGTTCGGAAAAAATTACGGTAAATACAGCCTTAACGGGATCCACCGATAACGGAGACATCTCAAAGACTGCGGATTTTTTAATAAAGTCAAACGCATTTCTTTCAAACATTGATGCTTGACGGGTAATTATGGAATTGTATACTTTATCGTATTCGGAAATTGTGCCGACCGTTTCCGGGGTAATAACGACATAACTTTGTTTTTTATCTTCAAGAAGTTTTGAAATTCCCGCCGTATGGAACCCGCCGGAAATTATAACATCTATTTTTGCAGCGTTTTTTAACATGTTTTCAGCATTGCTATTACGTACGGGTTTTACTTTTGATATATTTTTATCGTTTCCGGTAACGATAGATTTAACAAAATATTCGTCACGGTCAGTATTTACCGAATAAAACTTTTCTGCCGTATCTATAGCATTTTTTAAAGCATCAAGGTTGGAAGAAACTATATATTTGTTTAATATACGTTCAAACTCACTAAAAGCATAGTTATAATTTTTATATTCTCTGTAATTTATTTTGTTTTGTAACAAAGATTCAAAAATCGAAACAAATCTTTCCATAAACAAAACTTCTTGCTCGCTTAAAGTTTTTGATGATTTGTTTCTCATTTCGTTTACAAACATTTCTTCCTGACGAACAAAATCAATAGGATTTGTTTGTGAATTGAGCAGAATATATGAGGAAAAAAGTTTTATTTGCGGAAATTTTTCATAATCTTTTGTTTTTTGTAAATGCTTATTTAATTCAAGATAAAAAACTTTTTTTGTTTCCGGAGATTTTGATAGTTCGGTAAGTGATTTATATTCCGCAAAAGATAATTCTTTTTTCAATAAATTTACGGCATTTGCCGTTTCTTTGGATATGGTATCGGTATTGATTTTGTTTCTTATCGAAAGAATTTGCTTAAACAAAGAAAGTTGCGGATATTTGTCTGTGCTTATACCGTAT
>CACWKJ010000098.1 GCA_902761395.1 uncultured Elusimicrobium sp.
CCATTGTCCAAAATTCCCCACTGCTGCCTCCCGTAGGAGTCTGGACCGTGTCTCAGTTCCAGTGTGTCCGTTCACCCTTTCAGGCCGGATACCCGTCTTAGCCTTGGTAGGCCGTTACCCCACCAACTAGCTGATAGGACACAGGACCATCTTAGAACGCATTGCTGCTTTTACCCCTGTTTGATGCCAAACTGTGGTCTTATGCGGTATTAGCTCCGTTTTCACGGAGATGTTCCCCATTCTAAGGGAGGTTTCCCATGTGTTACTCACCCGTTTGCCGCTAACTCTTACGATACTCTGTAAGAATTCGCTCGACTTGCATGTGTTAGGCACGCCGCCAGCGTTAACTCTGAGCCAGGATCAAACTCTCCATAAAAAAATTTTATAGAGTTTTGCTTAAGCTCTTAATTACATTAATAATATATGTTTAAACATATATAAACTACAAAAAAAACAACTAGACCCTTAAATTGCTTGATTGCCCCTTTTACAGGACACTCATCTGCATATTATTCAGTTATCAAAGACCTTTTTTGAGAGAAAAAAAACCGTCGTTCTTTGCATCTCGTCTTTCAGCAAAGAATTTTCTCTGCATATATATTAGTTGGGTGCTTCATTATTTCCAGAAGACTTATTTACCCGTACTATTAATTACTACTACTTAAAAGGTTACTGCTAAAAACTACTAAAAGATCAATTCTGCTTTTACTTATACCACAAATTAAAAATTTTGTCAAGTATTTTTTCAAAGCCCCAAAGTTATACCAAACTTTTTAAAATTTGTCAAGTACTTTTTTTTCTTTTGTACTTTGTTATTTCAAATTTTTAAAAAGAACATTGCAATTCCGATTTGCAATGGGCATACTTATATCACACTTTTAAAAATTTGTCAAGCGGAAAATTTATTCTTCAAATTTTCATTGAACAATTAATTTATTTCATCAACTATTTTTAAAAGAACTTTTTTTGCAATTCCGATTTGCAATGGGCATACTTATACCACACTTTTAAAAATTTGTCAAGCGGAAAATTTATTCTTCAAATTTTCATTGAACGGTTGACTTAATTTTCTCGACTTCATTTAAAAGAACTTTTTTGCAATTCCGATTTGCAATGGGCATACTTATACCACACTTTTAAAAATTTGTCAAGCCCTAAAAAGCAATTATCAATTATTAATTTCGGAATAAATTGCTATAATATATACGTTATGGAGAATTTCAAATCTGAACTTTTACTGCCTGCAGGGTCTTTATCGAGATTAAAAACAGCAATCTTATACGGAGCGGATGCTGTTTATTCCGGTACTCCGGACTTATCTTTGAGAGCAAGATCTTCTTTCCCGTTGGAAGAACTTAAAGAAGGAATAGAGTTAGTTCACAATGCAAACAAGAAAATTTATCTCACATTAAATTTATTTTCTCATAATAAAGATATAGAAAAATTATCTGTATTTGTTAATACCATAAAAGAATTAAACCCCGACGGAATTATAATTTCGGATCCGGGAGTATTTCAATTTGTGCACGACAGAATTCCTAATATTCCTTTACACATATCTACACAAGCAAATGTTTCTTCTTATCTTACGGTAGACTTTTGGAAAAAGATGGGAGCTACACAATGTGTATTATCAAGAGAAACTTCTTTTAATGAAATAGTGGAAATAAAACAAAAATGTCGTGACATAAAAATAGAAATGTTTATACACGGTGCAATGTGTATCAGTTATTCGGGCAGATGTCTTATTTCCGCATTTATGGCTTCAAGAAGCGCAAACCAGGGAGCATGCGCACATTCCTGCAGATGGAAATATAAAATGTATCTCGAAGAAGAAGAAAGGCCCGGCAATTTTTATCCGATAGAAGAAGATGATAAAGGAACATATTTTTTTAATTCTAAAGATTTATGTTTAATGCCGAAGCTTGATAAAATTTTACAGGCAAAAATAGACTCCTTAAAAATCGAAGGCAGAACAAAAACGGAATATTATGTTGCACAAACAGCAAGAATTTACAGAAAAGCAATTGATGACTATTACAAAAATCCCGAAAACTGGGACTATACAATATATATGAAAGAACTTGAAACTTTACAAAACAGAAGATACACATTAGGCTTTTTTAACGGAATACCGGATAACAGCGCACAAGATTATAACGATACTTCCAGCAAAAGCGATTACCGAAATTGCGGAGTCGTGAGAGAAATTAATGACAATAAAATAACTCTTGAGTTAAGACATAAATTATCAAAAGGTGATGAATTTGATTTGTTGTCTCCTTATCAATTTGAACCTTACAAAATAAAATTGGGTGATATTCAAATCGCAAATTCAAGAAAAGTTGTTGATACAATTTCCCCCGGTCAAGTTAACCAGGCAATAGTTATTTCCGTACCCGAACAAGATATAAAACTTTTCCCGAAATATACCATAGCCAGAATAAAAATCAAATGAAACAAATTTTAATTTTATTATCCGCAGTTATCTTTATATTTATATGTATGGAAGTTTTGTTACAAACAAACTATTATGTGATTTTATATTTCAATAAAATATATAATAAAGATGTTTCCGTTGTTCAAACAAAATACAAATTAAAAACAGTGGAAACTTTTATGAATATTAATGATTACATAAAAAACAAATCTGTAAAATTGGTAAAGTAAATGTCTTGTTTAAAACTTGATTTACATGATATTTTTAATAAAGGTAAAGAAATTGATAAAGCTCTGAATGATATAATTCAACAAGCTGTCAATAAAAAAATAGATATCGTTGAAATAATACCCGGTAAAGGAACGGGACAGTTAAAAAAGAAAGTTATAAGATTTTTGAACGAGCCGAATATAAAAAATTGTTACAGCAGATACAAAACCGATAACATAAATTTTGGTAAAATATATGTATATTTCAATCATAAGAAATTGGAGAAAAAATAAATGAAGAATTTTATCGTTGTGATTTTAATAAATATGTTTGCTTTGTTTATTGTGTCCGGAATTTTTAACGGAATTGAAATCTCAAGTTGGCAGGCATTAATTGTTTCTGCAATAATATTATCTTTGATAAACATTTATCTAAAACCCATTATAAAAATAATAATGTTACCGGTAAATTTTTTCACTTTGGGACTTTTTACATTATTTATAAATGCTTTCTTGTTAAATATTGTAGAGTATTTAGTAAAAGGATTTTATATAAAAGATTTTGCAACCGCGTTTTTCGGTGCATTAATGTTAAGTATAATTTATTTAATAGTTGAAAGATTTGTTATAGTCAGAGACAAAACTTTCTATAACTCATCGGAACCTAAAGTTCACTATAAAGAATCTTTGGATAACGAAAATGTTATAGATGTAGAAGGGAAATACGAAGACAAAAAAGATAATTGATAATTTATAATGTACAATTTGTAATAAATGGAAATAATATATCGGAGTAAATATAATGATAACTAAACAACTTATTGAAAGAATATTTTCGGCAGCAAATATTTTAAGATGGAACGATCATATAAGACCGTTTGATTTTTTTGAAATAGATAAACAGGCACATAAAATGATTATTGCATATATAATTGCAAAATTTGATGAAGAAGAAAACAAAAAAATTGATTGGTTTAAACTTATCGAAGGCGGAATATTTGAATTCTTTCACAGAACAATGCTTACCGATTTGAAACCTGAAGTTTACCATGAAATAATGTCAAAAAAGAAAAAAGAATTAAACAAGTGGGTATTGGAAAATCTTATTGAAGATGTTTCAAAAATAGGTCCTGAATTTTTAAAAAGGTTGGAACTTTATTTATTTGATGATGAATATGCAAAATATGAGAAAAGGATTCTTGCTGCTTCTCATGAATTTTCTACAAGATGGGAATTCGGCGTAATTTATCCGTTGAACCAAATGCTTTACGGTATACACAGAACAAAAGAAACCGTTGAAAACTGTGTATCGAAATATCAAGATTTTGCAGGTGTAAAAAATCTTGTAATGAATAAAAAATATTACGGTTTTCTTGATTTGTGCGGTCAGTTAAGATTTCAACAAAGATGGGCACAATCTTTCAGGCAACCAAAAACTTCCGTTTTGGGACATATGTTTATAGTTGCAATATTTGCATATTTATATTCTCTTAAAATGAATGTTTGCGAAAAAAGATGTTATAACAATTTCTTTTCATCCTTGTTTCACGACTTACCGGAAATTTTAACTAAAGATATAATAAGTCCGGTAAAATCTTCGGTGGAAGGGCTTGAAGATATAATAAAAGAATTTGAAAAGAAACAAGTTGAAAACAGAATTTTGCCTTTACTTCCGGAAACTTGGCATTTTGAAATGAAATATTTTATAGAAAATGAGTTTGCAAACAGGGTTGTGGAAAACAATGAAATTAAGTTTGTAGATACAATTGAAGATAAATACAATAAAAATGAGTTCAATGCAACAGACGGTGAATTGGTAGAAGTTTGCGATAAATTATCTGCGATAAATTATCTGCATATATAGAAGCATCTTTAGCTTTAAGATATGGTATTCATTCCGATATGTTAAACAAATCAAAAATGAAACTATACAATAAATTTGCAAATATAAAAATTGCAAATTTAACATTTAAAGATGTGTTTGATTATTTTAAAGAAGAAAATTAATAACCTTCGTTTTCTTCGGTCTCTTCCGCTATGACTTTTTCATCGTATTGATTTTTTTGAGTACAGTACATGGTGGGAACTGTTCCCTCTAAAAATGTTTCTAAATAAGCATTCGGAGTTTTACTTAAAGCAAGAAGGCCTGTTTTAGGATCTATCAATGCCCACTCTATTCCGTTTGTAGGTTGTGTAAAATCAACTGTAGGATAACCTTTTAAAGCTTCTTTCATAAACGTTGTCCATATAGGACAGGCAAGACTTCCGCCGGTAACTTTTGTTCCTAAAGAAGTTCTGTCGTCATATCCTACCCAAACACCCGCAACAATTTGAGGAGTGTACCCTACAAACCAAGCATCAACGCTGTCGTTAGATGTTCCTGTTTTTCCGGCACAAGGTCTGCCCAACTGCCTTGCGGCATATCCGCTACCGTTTTTTACAACACCCTGTAAAAGATTTGTCATAACATAAGATGTTTCCGGTGATAATACTTCTTTTTCTACAGGTAAATTGTTTTCTAAAACTTTCCCGTCTTTATCTATAACCTTTGTAATGAAGTAAGGTTCCGTTCTTACTCCGCCCGAAGCCAATGTTCCAAAAGATGAAACCATTTCCTGCAATGTTACATCACTTGAACCGAGTGCCAAAGATAATGTATTTGTTAAAGGACTTTTTATGCCCATCTTTCTTGCATAATCTATAACGGTATTTGGTTTTACTTTATCTATAACTTCTATTGCACAAGTATTCAACGATCTTGCCAATGCTTCTCTCAACAAAACATTTCCTCTGTATTTTCCCCCGTAATTTACCGGGTACCATATTTTCATCGGATCTATAACTTCATCTCTTGTCATTTTTTCTGCCAACACTTCAACATGAGAAACTTTTCTTGAAACCAAATTCCAAGTTGTCCCGTCGAACAAGTA
>CACWKJ010000099.1 GCA_902761395.1 uncultured Elusimicrobium sp.
TCTTGATGAAGCTACATCCGCATTAGACAGCGAGTCCGAAAAACTTGTTCAAGAGGCGATAGAAACCTTGATGAAAAACAGAACCGTTATTTTGATTGCCCACAGACTTTCGACGGTAAAAAATGCGGATAAAATTATTGTTATAGACAAGGGTACAATTGCAGAAACAGGAAAGCACCGGGAACTTCTTGATAAAAACGGAATATATGCAAAATTATATAATTTAAAATAGGTAATGTTATGAATAAAAAAACTTTGTTGACAGTATCTTTGTTTTTTGTTTGTGTTACGCTATCCTTTGCAAAAAAACCGCCTACAATGCCTAACTCATATGATTCTATGGGAGTAAGCGCAAGAAGTCTTGCTATGGGATATACAGGGGCGGCTATGCCAAACACTTTAGAAGGTGTGTTTTATAATTCGGCCGCTTTGGGTTTTAACGGCAGTGAAGCGATATTGGTTGAGGCAACGGCTCCCATAATAAGAGATACCGATATAGATAAAAATTATATGGCTTCTTATAATCCGATAGATTTGGGTTTTACTTCTTTTGTTATTAATCAAAAACAAGGTGCAATATCTTGGAGAACTTTTTCTTCAAACGATATAGAATATCATGATGGTTCGGATTTTTATAAAAAATCGGAACACATAAAAGCATTTACTCTTTCTGCGGCAAATGTAAATGAAAAAGGAGTTTCGTTCGGGTTAAATTTATCTTATTTGTATGGAACATTGGCAGAAAGTTCTGTTATAGGAGGAACACCGTTTGCACAAACATCTTCAGGTAACGGTTTTACTATGGATATAGGTATTATGGCTCCGCTTAGAGGAAACATATATGCAGGTGTTAATTTCGAAAATGTTTTTGGTATTATGTGGTGGGAAAACTATGATTTTGACCAATTACCTTTCGGGATAAGAACGGGGCTCGGATATATTGCGGGAACATTTAATCTTCTTGTAGATTGGCATAAGAAATTTTACAGATTTGGAAATATAGAAAATGATAACTTCTACTCCATAGGAATTGAACAATACTTAGGAAAAATTTTAGTTTTAAGAGCAGGTGCGCAAGGACCATCGGTTACCGAAACAGACGATATAAAATATACATATGGTGCAGGAATAAATATTTCGATTATTTCTATATCAATTGCGGGAGAGACATATAAAATAGAGAACGAAAAAGTTTCTCAATATAGTGTTTCAGTAAGGATATTAATTTAATTATGATAGAAGAATTAAAAAAATTAGTAAAAGAATATTTGCCGAATGCAAATTTGGCTTTAATAGAAAAAGCATATAATTTTGCTTCCAATGCACACTATTGCCAAACAAGAGCAAGCGGTGAACCATATATTAACCATTGCTTTAATACTGCTAAAATTCTTACCGAATTAAAGTTGGATGAAGCAACGATATGTGCCGCACTGTTGCATGATGTTTTAGAAGATACTTTGGTTGTAAGAGAAGAATTAAAAGAAGAATTCGGTGAGGAAATTACAACTTTAGTGGAAGGTGTAACAAAAATAAATTCATATAAATTTAACGATAATATTACGGAACAAGCCGAAAACTGGAGAAAAATGTTGCTTGCGGTTGTTAAAGATACAAGAGTTATTATAATAAAGCTTGCCGACAGACTTCATAATATGAGAACAATCAAATATTTGCCTCCGGATAAACAAAAAGAAATATCACTTGAAACATTAACATTATATACTCCTTTTGCACACAGACTCGGTATATATAAATGGAAAAGCGAACTTGAAGATTTAATTTTTGAAGTTTTGCAGCCGACAAAATATCATGAAATTAAAAGCAAATGGGAAGCAAGGTCTGAAAGCAATTTAAAGAATTTAGAAGTTGTGGAAAAACAAATACAGGAAAAAATTGATCCGTTAAATATAGAATACAGAATTCTTGCAAGACCTAAAAACCTTTACGGAATTTACAGAAAAATGCAGAGGCAGGAAAAACCGTTTTCCGCAATACAGGATTTGTTTGGTATGAGAGTAATTACCGATACAAAAGAACATTGTTATGCCATATTAAGTGTTGTTCAATCCGAATTTAATATAGTGGAAAATTCTTTTACCGATTACATTGCTGTTCCAAAAGCCAATATGTATCAGTCTTTACATATAACGATAAATTCCGATCAAAATGTTATAGTTGAAATACAAATAAGAACCGAAGAAATGCACAGGAGAGCAGAATATGGTATCGCCGCTCATTGGAGATATAAAGAAGCTTTTAATAAAAACGGTGCAAATAATTTAAAACAAACAGATATAAATATGGAACATCATTTGGAGTTTATTAAACATATTTTGGAATCTCAAAAAGATGTAAAAGATTCCAACGAATTTTTAACGGCAATAAAAACAGAATGTAATTTTGATCAAATATATGTTACCACTCCTAAAGGTGATGCAATAAAGTTGCCGGAAGGGGCAACGGCATTGGATTTTGCTTATGCGGTTCACAGCGATATCGGTGACAGATGTATGGGCGTAAAAGTTGACGGCAAAATTGTTCCTTTGGATTATAAGTTGAAAACGGGCCAAAGATGTGAAGCTTTGGTTAGGAAAAATATAAGACCTACCGAAAACTGGTTGTCTATAGCAATAACGGCTCAAGCCAAAAGCAGAATAAGAAAATATTTAAGAGAACATAAAAAGAAATAATTTGTCTTTTTTACAAATAAAAAACACAACTCTCAAAATTTTTGAGAGTTGTATTTTTTTATTAAAAAGATATTTTTAGTTATATGGCTTTCTGTATTTTACCGGAACGAATGCAGGATGTGCAAACATATTCCTTTGTCTTTTTGCCGTTAACTACTATTCTTAATTCCTGAAGGTTAGGTCTGAATAATCTCTTTGTAGCTTTATTAGAGTGGCTAACCGTATTTCCGGAAGAAGAACCTTTTCCACATACATAACATTTGTAAGACATTTTAAATCCTCCAATCTAACTGATTAAAAGAATATATCAAATTATTATTTTTTTTTCAATACTGATAATCAAATGTTAATTGGTAAATTCGTTTTTTTTAGGCAAAAAAGGTATTAATTGCTAATTTCTGATTGTCGTTTTGTATTGACTATTTTTTATATTATTTATAAAATAACTTAAATATATATTATAAACTCTAAAAGAAGGTATTGTTATGTCTGAAAATTTAAGTTCAAAAATAGGTAATCAGGAAAAGCCAGTAAACAAAACCGGTTTGCCGTTGGATTACGGCGATACCAAAATTACAATTTTGCCGAGAGATCCGATATGCATTTTCGCATATTGGTCAATTTCAAACGAATATATCGATAAATTAAAACAACAGTATGGTGAATCTGTGTTTGCAGATTCCAAATTAGTCATAAGAGTTTATGATACAACAGACATAAGTTTTGACGGCAGCAATGCCAACAGATATTTTGATGTTTTTGTTACACCTAAATCAAACAGTTGGTATATAAATGTAGGTGAGTTTAACAGATGCTGGTGTGCAGATTTAGGTTATTTAACAAAAGACGGAAAATTTATTTCCGTTGCAAGATCCAATAAAGTAAGTATGCCCAGATACGGAGTTTCCAATATTACCGACGAACAATGGGCATTGTTACAGATCGAATTTGAAAAATTATTAAAAATTTCCGGTGTAAACAAAGTTGGAATGAGTTCTTTTGATATAGCAAAACTTATGAGAGAAAGATGGGAAGAAATTGTATCTATTTCTTTGCCGAGTTCACATTCTCACATAAGCAGCAGTTCAAGCTCGTTTAAAACACATCCTTCGTATACACCTGAAAACGGGCAAAATAGTGAAAATAAAGAAAAGAGTTTTTGGTTAAGAGCTGATACTGAAATTGTTATTAACGGTGCAACCGAACCGGATGCAAGTTTAACATTAAAAGGTCAGCCGATAAGATTATCCGCAGACGGCTCTTTTTCCGTTAGATTTTATTTACCGAATGGTGAAGACAAATATACAATAGAAGCTGTTTCAAGTGATGGAACAATGAAAAAATCTATCACTTTTGAAGTAAAAAAAGATACTAAATAAAAATTTTAGCAGTTCGGAATATTAATGAATAATAAAGGTTATTGGTGTCTTCAATTACATGCTCATTTGCCTTTCGTTCGTCATCCAAACTATCCGGATTTTTTGGAAGAGGATTGGTTATATGAAGCTATAACAGAAACATACATTCCTCTGCTGTCCGTTTTTGAAAATTTTGTAAGAGATAATATTAATTTTGCCGTAACTATGACAATTACACCTTCTCTTGCAAATATGTTGGCAGATCCTTTATTACAATCCAGATACTACGCAAAATTAAATAAACTTATAGAATTATCAGAAAAAGAAGTTTTAAGAACAATAAATTTACCCGAATATCATTCTGTTGCTTTGATGTATGAACAAAATTTTAAAAA
>CACWKJ010000100.1 GCA_902761395.1 uncultured Elusimicrobium sp.
CACTAAATTATTCTTTTTCTTATTTGCCTGCTCCAATAATTAAAAATTTAATTATCGAAGTTTTAAAAAAACAAAAACCTAAAGTAATTTTAATTAATGTAGATTCTCTATTGTTTGACAACCTGAATAGCACTAAAAGTCAAAAATTTTTCTTTTACCATATATTTCCTCAAATTCCTTTCTCTTTAAATAAATTATCCATGTTAAAAAGATTAACAAAATATTATAATTTGAACCTCAAAACTTTTATTTATTCTGTTTTTCCTGTAACAGCTATTCGTAAAATAGCTCTTAATGATGAGAAAACCGATAGTCTTAGTTTGGGTTATTTTAGAGCAGGTTATTTTAAAAAAAACAATTCTTTATCTTTCATACATTCTCAAAAAATAAAACAATACGAAACAGAGAAGTCCGTTTCGGAAGAATATATTGAAGAATTAATTGATTTTTGTAACTCTTTAAATATACCAACACTATTTATAAGCGTACCTACTGCTATATCGTTTACAAAGCCCTATATTACCTTAGGTTTACAAAACAGATATAATCCTTTTTTCTCCTCTCTTGAAAAAAGAAAAATAAGTTTTATACATGCTAATCAATACCAAATCGTGAGAGACTTAAAACTAAAGATCGGAGACAGTTTTGATGAGGACCACTTAAATTTTTGGGGTTCACAAAAATTTAAAAGTTATGTTTCCGAAATTCTTGTAAAAAATTTTGATTTGAAGGATAAAAGAAATAATCCGGAATATGCCTTTTGGAATGATGCGGCAAAAGAGTATGTTAAAGATGTAAAAAAAACTTTTGATGTAGATATTTCACTCTAAATTAAGGATTAAAATGAATTCTATTGTTGAAGTTTGGGAACAATTATCTAAAGAGTATAGCTCAAGAATTGCACTAAAAGATGAAACTACCGGTTACTGTTTATCTTTTATGGAACTGTACGAAACAATAAACAAGGTATCACAAATCTTGCAAAATTTGAATCTCAAAACAAATTGTAATATTTTGGTTTGTTTGAATCCCCACCCGTTATGGCATGTTATAGATCAAGCAATCATGACAAGCAATTGTGTATCTGTTTTGGCTGATCCTGCTTTAGGATTATCAGAAATAAAACATCTTATTGAAACAATACAAATCGAAGCTTTATTCACAGACAACATAAAATTGGTATCTGATTTGGTAAAAGAAAAAATATCAATTAATATTTTTTATGTGGGCATTTCCGACATAAAAATATATAGGAACAATGAATCATCAAACATATACAATCTAAACGAAGAAATAAACATAACAGACTTCAAACCAAATATAAGCAAAGAATACTTTCCGGACGATTTAACTTCAATAATGTTTTCTTCCGGAACAAGCGGTAAAACAAAAGGGGTTATGTTTTCACATCAAAGTTTACTTTCAACTTTCTATGGTTATCAAAAAGTAGTTTTTTCCGTTTATAAAAAAACCTGTGTAAGTGTTCTTTCTTGTTCTCATGCAGCTCCAAGATTAACAGAGTTGGCGTTATTATCCCATGGCAACACAATAATTTATACAGGTTATACAAAATATTTTAAAACCGTAAAGAAATATAAACCATATTATCTCCTATGTGTTCCCAAAATATTGAATGCTCTTATTGGGGAGTATAAAAAAGAATGTTTAAAAACTTCAAAAATTTTTCAAATATTTAATAATATTGCTTTTAATTTTTCTCTTAAATATTATGAGCTGAAGTTTAAGTATAGCAAGAACATTATAATAAAAACAATAACAAAAATTTTGAGTCTTTGTAATGTTATTTGTTACAATTGTTTTATAAAAAATATAATTGAAAAGTTTATGAATTCCACAACTTACATAATTGCATTTGGGGCTGTTGCCGGCAAAATCACGGAAAACATATTAAGCACTATGGGATTAAATTTGCTTGTACATTATGGCATGACTGAAGTATCAATTATGTCATACTCGTCAAAAGAACATAAGAAAGCTTACTCGGTAGGAAAGTTAAATCCCTATATGGAAGTTATAATATCCGACTTGGAAACAGGTAAAAAGCTTGGATTTAATCAAAAAGGAATGATTAAAGTTAAAGGTAAGCAAGTAATGAAAGGATATTACAACAACGAAGAAGAGACAAACAAAATGTTTGATTCTCAGGGTTATCTTATAACCGGTGATTTAGGATACATAAGTGAGGACGGCTTTTTATATTTTGTTGGAAGACATAAAAATATAATTGTTCTTAATAATGGCGAAAATGTCGATAGTATTAAAATAGAACAATTTTGTACACAGTCTGATTTTGTTCAACAAGCAGTTATTTTCGGTCAAGACAAACCATATTTAACCGCTGCTGTCGTTTTAGATAACGACTATGTTAAGAAATGGGCACAAAATAAAAATATCGATATCACAGATAAAAAAAGTAATGACTTATTAAAAAAAGATGTTATAATAGATATTAATAACATTATAGGTAAGGATAAATTTTTTAAGTGGATAGAACAAATAAAAGATATTGTTTTTATAGATGAACCGTTCACAATCGAAAATGGTTTAATGACAAGAAAATATACAATTATAAAAAGCAAAGTTTATAATAAGTATAAAAATTTAGTAGATAATATGTATAAATAGGAGATAAAATGTTAAGAACTTTTGAAGTATTGGCTCCTGCAAAAAATTTGGAATATGGTATACAAGCAGTAAAGTGCGGTGCTGATGCCGTTTATATTGCTTGTGACAAACTCAGTTTAAGAAACAGATGTTCAAATTCCGTAGAAGATATAAAAAAGTTAATTGAATTTGCTCACCGGTATTGGGTAAGAGTATATGTAACATTAAACTCCACCATATATACAGAAAAAGATTTTAAATATATAAGAGAAACAATTATTGATTTATATAAAAGCGGTGCTGATGCTATTATTATTTCAGATATGGGAATTTTAACATTAGATTTGCCTCCGATACAACTTTTCGCAAGTGTAAACACAAAATGTTTAACCGCCGACAAAATAAACTTTTTAACAAAAGTAGGCATAAAAAGAGTAATTTTGCCGAGAGAACTTTCTCTTAAAGAAATACAATATATCGGTAAAAATACAAATGTTCCGTTAGAAGCCTTTATTCACGGAACAATGTGTGTTGCATATAGCGGAAACTGCTATTTTAAGTATGCACAAAATATAAAAAACACTCAAGCTAAAAAAGAGCTGTTAAACTATCAATATTTTTCTTCAAACAACGGAGCATGTATTACAAACTGTACTCATTATTATAATCTTTTAGATGCCGACGGTAACTATATAGTTAAAAACGATACTTTGTTACATATACATTATTTGAATTTATTGGATAAATTGGAACCATTGTTTAAAGCGGGAATAACTTCTTTCAAAATAGAAGGCAGACAAAGAGAACTAAGTTACTTAAAAAACATCGTTGCTTTAGCCAACAAAAAAGCCAACGAGGTGTTAAAGAAAAACAAAAAGTATGGTAAACGATTTGCCAGCGGAACGTCCGTGGTGGATTTTGAGCCGAACCTAAACAAAGTGTTTAACAGAGGATTTACGGAATATTTCTTTAACGGAAGAAAGTCGGAAAACTTAAACTCCAAAGGCATATACGGAACATACATAGGCAAAGTAAAAAATCAAAGATCTAATGTTTTAGAAATAGCAACAAAATCAACATTAACCATAGGTGACAGATTTTTATGCTCTAAAGAAAATACAAAAAGTGAAATAATAAATATTATCGATATAAAAAATAACAAGTATGTTATCGACAGAAAAGATATAAAAATAAAAGATTGTAAATTATATAGAATAGTAAATGCAAAAGCTGTAACAGAAATAGAAAATGCTTTTACTTACAGATACCTGTCAACAAAATTAACGGTATCGGAAAACGGTAAAACAAAATATAAAATAACCTTAACCGACGAAGATAACATAACAACTTTTATAACTTGTAAAAAAGATTTGAATATCAAAATTTCAAAAGATACTTTACTGAAAAAATTTAATACAGATAAAGAATATGAGTTCCAAATTGTCGATATCAAAGCTCCAAAAAATATTAACTTGAAAGAAGAAGATTTGTTGAAAATCCGTGAAAATTTATATTTAAAATTAAGAGCTGCCAGAGAAAAAGCAAGACCGAAAGAAAAAGGGAAAATTAAAAATAATACTGTCCCCTATCCCAACAAAGATATCACATCATTAGATAATGTTGTAAATGCAAGAGCCGTAAAATTTTATAAACAGCACGGAGTAAAAAATATCGAGTATAGTGTGGAGCATAATACCGACATCAAAGACAAAAAAATATGGAACGGAAGATATTGTATAAGATACGAACAAGGTTATTGCAGTAAGAAAAACAGAAAAGATACTCCGAAAATGCCGTGGTATTTGGAA